>CALMAD010000345.1 GCA_937859105.1 uncultured Propionibacteriaceae bacterium | reverse complement strand
ACGCGTCTCTTTGGGCCGCTCGTCGAGGTGGTTGGGCGGGTCGTGGCACACCCAGCCGTCGAGCGCCGGGGTGGACGCCGTCGCCTCCGCCGCGTACGGCCGGATCTCGGCGAGCCCCCGAACCCGATCGGCCTCCACCGCGAGGATGCCCGCCTCCACCAGCGGGCCCACCGGACCCAGGACCCGCTCGACCTCGGGGCGCGGTACGGTGTGCTGCACCAGCCACAGCCGCATCAGGGTCGCCTGCGCGTCGCGGTCGTCGCCGAGGGCATCCTCCGCCGCCAGCGTCGTGTTCCGCGCGAGCCCGGCCGCGCCGGCGTCCCCCAGCCGCCGCATGACGGGGTCGAACGTGTAGTCGGCGTCCCGAAGACGGTCGGCAAGCGTGCTGAGGTAGGAGTCTGACAACATGACCCAAGCCTGGCACGCCCGCCCGCTGCGGCCCGAACCCTGAGCGACCGAAAGGATCGACCGTGACGACCGTTCCGAGCCAACGCCCGCCCGGATGGGGCGCGTCGGCGCCCGAGGGGTCCGCGACGTCCACGCATCCGTCGCCGCCGGGAGCCACGCCGGGTCGCGGCAGGCTCCTGGTCCGGAACGCGCGCCCTGTGCCCCTGGACGGAGTCGACTCGCGGCCCGACGTCGCCCCCGTGGACCTTCGGATCGCCGACGGCATGATCGTCGAGGTCGCGCCTCGCCTGGAGCGCGTGCCCGGCGAGGACGAGTTGGACGCCGGTGGCCACTGGACCATCCCGGGGCTGTGGGACCACCACGTGCACGCCGGGCAGTGGATCCGGTCGACCACCTGGGTCGACCTGGCCGGCACCGCGTCGGCGCGCGAGGCGCTCGACCGGCTCGCCGCCCACATCGCCCGATTGGACGCCTCGGGTGCCGACCCGCACCAGGTCGTGACCGGCTTCGGCTATCGCAGCGTCACCTGGCCCTCCCCGGCGTCCGTCGCCGACCTCGACGCGATCAGCGGGGACCGGCTCGTGATCGCCATCGCCGGGGACGCCCACAACGGCTGGCTGAACTCCCGCGCCCAGGCCGCGCTGGGTCTCCCCCACCGCGACACGGCCCACGCCGAGAACGACTGGTTCAGCGTGATCGACCGGCTCTCCGAGTTGCCGGGGTTCGATCCGAGCCCGCAGCTCATCCGCAGCGTCGTCGCGGGCATGGCCGCGCGCGGCATCACCGGCATCGTGGACTTCGAGTTCTCCGACTCCTTCCGGCAGTGGCCACGCCTGGTCGCCGACGGCCTCGACCTCATCCGCGTCGTGGCGAGCGTCTACCCGCACCAGCTCGACGAGGCGATCGGGCTCGGCCTGTCCACCGGCGGCGCCCTGCCCGGCGGCGAGGGGCTCGTCACGATGGGGCCGCTGAAGATCATCACGGACGGTTCCCTGGGCACCCGCACCGCGTGGTGTTGCCAGCCGTACCTCTCCGCTCCGGGCGACGCCGACTGCGGCGCCCCGAACCTCACCGGCGAGGAGCTGCGTGCGCTCATCGAGCGCGCCGACTCCCACGGGCTCGGCGTCGCGACCCACGCCATCGGGGACCGCGCGAACCAGGCCGTGCTGGACGCCTTCGCCGCCACCGGCGTCCACGGACGCGTCGAGCACGCGCAACTTCTCCGCCTCGACGACATCGGACGCCTCGCCGACCTGGGCATCGCCGCCAGCATCCAGCCCGCCCACGTGCTCGACGATCGCGACATCGCGGACGACTGCTGGGCCGACCGCACCGAGCGTGCGTTCATGATGCGCTCCCTCCAGGACGCCGGCGTGCGGCTGCTGTTCGGCTCGGACGCCCCCGTCGCGCCGCTCGACCCGTGGCTGGCGATGGCCGCCGCGGTCCACCGCTCCGGCGACGAGCGCGACGCCTGGCACCCCGAGCAGTCGCTGACGGTCGCCGAGACGCTTGCCTGCTCGGTCGACGGCCAGCGGCTGGCGCCGGGCGGGCGAGGCGACCTCGTCGTGCTCGGTGACGACCCGTTACGCCCCTGCGAGCGCCCTGAGGACGCCCGCGCGCTGCTGCGAGGCATGCCGGTGCTCGCCACCGTGTGCGCCGGCCGCGTGACCCACCGGGCGGACCCGTGACGCCGCCCGAGTGGCTGCTCGACGAGAACACCGCGCATCTCCACCATCGCCCTGCCCGGGCCGGCAGCCCGGCCGAGTGGCCCGACTGGGTCTCCGACCGCGTCCGGGCAGCCCTTCACCGTCGCGGCATCGAGCGCCCCTGGGCCCATCAGGCGATCGCGGCCGACGCGGCCTTCCGCGGCCGGCACGTCGCGATCGCGACGGGCACCGCGTCCGGCAAGTCCCTCGCCTACCTGCTGCCCGTGCTCGCCGCAGGCCTCGACGGACGCCTCGGCGCCCCCGCGCCCGACACCGGACGCGCGCGCAGCGCCCTGCGCCTCGACCTGCCGCCGCGGCACACGGCGCTCTACCTGGCCCCGACGAAGGCCCTCGCCCACGACCAGGTGCGCGTGTGCACCGAGCTCGGGTTCGATCACGACGAGTGGCGGGTCTCTGCGCTCGACGGCGACTCCGACCGCGACGAACGCCGCTTCGCCCGCGAGTTCGCCCACTACGTGCTCAGCAACCCCGACATGCTGCACCGCTCCGTGCTGCCCGCCCATCGGCAGTGGTCTCGGTTCCTCGCCGATCTGCGGTACGTGGTCATCGACGAGGCCCACCGCTACAAGGGCGTCTTCGGCGCCCACGTCTCGGCGGTGCTGCGACGCCTCCGGCGCGTGTGCGCGCTCTACGGCTCGAGCCCGACCTTCGTCTTCGCCTCCGCGACCATCGCGGACGCCGACGACGTGGGCCGGTCGCTCGCCGGCCTGAGCGACGTCGCCCTCGTCGACACCGACGCCTCGCCGGCCCCCGGTCTCGACTTCGTGCTCCGTCGGCCCACGCCCAGCCTCACCGAGGACGCCGCCCGCCTCCTGGCCGGACTCACCGAAAGGGGCCAGGCCCTCGTGTTCACCACCTCCCGGATTCAGGCCGAACTCGTCGCCATCCGCGCCCGCGAGCTCTCGGGCCGCCCCGAGACGATCGCCTCCTACCGGGGCGGCTACCTGGCGGCCGACCGCCGCTCCATCGAGCGCGCCCTGACCACCGGAGCGCTGCGCGGCGTCGCCGCGACGAACGCGCTCGAACTCGGCGTCGACATCGCCGGCATGGACGCCGTCGTCACCGCCGGCTTCCCCGGCACCCTGGCCGCCCTCTGGCAGCAGGTCGGCCGCGCCGGACGCTCGGGGCAGGACGCCCTCGCCGTGCTCGTCGCGCGCGAAGACCCTCTGGACGCCTATCTGGTCGAGCACCCCGAGCTCATCTTCGACCGGCCGGTCGAACGCACGGTGGTCTACCCCGACAACCCTTACGTGCTGGGCCCGCACCTGGCCGCCGCCGCCCAGGAAGCGCCCCTTACCGAAGCGGACACCGACTACTTCGGCCCCCGGACCATGCCCCTCGCCGAGCAGCTCGCCCACCAGGGCATGCTGCGACGCCGCGCCTCCGCCTGGTTCTGGACGCACCCGCAGCGTGCCGTCGACTCGATCGATCTGCGCTCCATGCACGGGCGTGCCTTCGAGGTTGTCGACGAGGCCACCGGACGCCTCATCGGCCAGGTCGACCCGTCGGCCGCCGACCGCACGCTGCACCCCGAGGCGGTCTACGTGCACCAGGGCGATCAGTGGCTCGTGGTCGACGCCGACGAGCACGACCGTGTCGCCCTCGTCGTGCCCGCGGACGGCACCTACTTCACCCAGCCGCAGGCCGTCGCCGGCGTGCGCGTGCTCGGGGTCGACCGGACGCGGCCTCTCGGCCTCGGCACCCTGTCGTACGGCACCGTCGAGCTGGCGAGCCAGGTCACCGGCTACCTGCGGCGCGACTCCCGGACCGGCGACGTGTGGGATTCCACCCCGCTCGCCCTGCCCGAACGCCACATGACCACCAAGGCCACCTGGTGGACGCTGCCCGACGACGTGCTCAGCGTGCTCGACATCGAGCCGGCCGAGTTGCCCGGCGCGGTGCACGGGGCCGAGCACACCGCGATCGGCCTGCTGCCCGCCCTCGTGCCCTGCGACCGCTGGGACATCGGCGGGCTCTCCACCGTGCATCACCCCGACACCGGCCGCCTCACCGTCTTCGTCCACGACGGCAATCCCGGTGGAGCCGGCTTCGCCGAACTCGGCTACGAGAAGGCCGACCAGTGGTGGCGGGCCACCCTCGAACGTCTGCGCGACTGCCCCTGCGCCGACGGCTGCCCCGCCTGCGTGGTGTCCCCCAAATGCGGGAGCGGCAACGACCCGCTCGACAAGCGGGGGGCGGCCGTGCTCGTCGCGGCGCTGCTGCCCGGCTGACCCGGTCACGACTCCTCCTGCAGGACGCCGGCGTTCGCGTGGGCGTCCACCGCCAGCGACAGGCCGAACGGACGCCACCCCGGGTCGCCCCGGACGGCGACCGTCACCACGAAGTCGATTTCGTCGCCGGACACCCGGCACGACGTCACGCTCACGTGGTTGACGGACGCCGAGCCCGACGCCGCGGCACAGCCGTCGCCGCCCGCCAGCACCGCCTGCCCGCCCGCCACGGCGGCAAGATCGGCCGCCCCCTGCACCCGGTGCGCCGTGGCCCGGTACGCCGAGGCGATCACGAACACGGCCACCAGCACCCCGACGAGCAGCACCCCGACGGCGACGAGGCCGGTCGCGTTGCCCCGTTCGCCGCGGTCGCCCTCCGCCGCCCGTCTCGTCATCGCCGACCGCCCTCGTCGAGCACCGCGGCCCGCGCCCGGACCGGCCACGTGAACGGGCCGCCGAACCGGGCCTGCGCGCCGACCTCGACGACCGTCGCGCCCCCCTCGTGACGCCGGGTCACGGTGGCGCCCGCCGGGGCGTCACGCTCGGCCCGCGCCACCGCGGCCCGATCCCCCCGCGCCTCTTGGCGCGCCACCTCGTTCGCGCTCACCTGGCAGAGATTCAGCAGGGCCAGCGCCCCGATCAGCCACACGACGACGGCCGTCAGCATCGCCACCACCAGGCTCACCATCGCGAGCTCGGCGGTCGAGCTCGGCAGCGCGTCCTGCAGGGCACGAGTG
>CALMAD010000344.1 GCA_937859105.1 uncultured Propionibacteriaceae bacterium | reverse complement strand
CTCGCCTCATGCCGCGGGCGCGGCCCGCAGCCCTCCTTGACACGGTCGTCGAAGATGCGCACCAGGTCGGACACCCCGAAGTAGCTGACGACCGCCCGGACGTCGCTCGGCACCCCCGTGACGCCCACGTCGCCTTCGAGCTCCGGGCGGTTCGACGTCATCCCGACCATCTCGGCGAGCTGCCCGCCGGCGGAGTCACCCATGGCGACGAAGCGGCGGGCGTCCAGATTCAGGCGCCGCGCGTTGGCGCGCAGGTATCGCACCGCGGCCTTCACATCGTAGAGCTGAGCGGGGAACCGGGCCTCCTTGACGAAGCGGTACCGGACGCTGGCCACCGCGTAGCCCTGCGCGTACAGCGTGCGCCGCAGGTCGCCGTAACCGCCGCGCGAGCCGAGCCGCATCGCCTTGTCGCCGAAGGCCCACGCCCCGCCGTGGATGAACACGACCAGGGGATACGGCCCCCGTCCCGCCGGGAGGTACAGGTCGAGCCGATGAGCCGGGTTGGTGTCGCTCGCGTAGGCGATGTCGAGAAGCTGAGGACGCGGGGGCGCCCCCGACGACGGTGTGCATCCGGCGGCCAGGAGGCACAGGGCCACCCCGACCGCCAGCAGCGAACGCCGCCCGGACACTTACCGCTTCGTGGCCAGGAACGACGAGATGCGCCCGATCGCCTCGGTCAGCATCTCGGTGTTCGGCAGCGTGACGAGCCGGAAGTGATCGGGCGCGAACCAGTTGAAACCGGTGCCGTGCGTCACGAGGATCTTCTTGGCGCGCAGCATCTCGATGACGAACGCCTGGTCGTCCTGGATCGGGTACACCTCGGGGTCGAGCCTTGGGAACACGTACAGCGCCCCGTGCGGCTCCACGCACGACACCCCGGGGATCTCGTTCAGCAGCCGCCACGCCAGCTTGCTCTGGTCGTAGAACCGGCCGCCGGGCACCACGTACTCGTTGATGCTCTGGTAGCCGCCGAGCGCGGTCTGGATGGTGTGCTGCGCCGGAACGTTCGCGCACATGCGCATGTTCGCGAGCAGCGTGAGACCCTCCAGAAAGTCGGACGCCACGTGCTTCGGCCCGCTGATCGCGACCCAGCCGGCCCGGTAGCCGCAGATGCGGTACGCCTTCGACAGGCCGCTGAAGGTGAGGCACATCACGTCGTCGCCGGTGAAGGCCGCGGTGTGGAGGTGCTGGTAGCCGTCGAAGATGATCTTTTCGTAGATCTCGTCCGACATCAGGATCAGGTCGTGGCGGCGGGCGATGTCCACCAGGCCCCGCACGGTCGGCTCGTCGTAGACCGCGCCGGTCGGGTTGTTCGGGTTGATGATGACCAGGGCCCGCGTCCGGTCGGTGATCTTGGCCTCGATGTCGGCGAGATCGGGGTTCCAGGCGTTCTCCTCGTCGCACACGTAGTGCACGGGATGGCCGCCGGACAGGGACACCGCGCCGGTCCACAACGGGTAGTCGGGCGCGGGCACGAGCACCTCGTCGCCGTTGTTGATGAGGGCCTGCAGCACCAGGGTGATGAGCTCGCTGACGCCGTTGCCGATGAAGATGTCCTCGACGTCGATGTTCTTCAGGCCGTGGCTCTGGTAGTACTGCGAGACCGCCGTCCGGGCCGAATAGATGCCGCGGCTGTCGGAGTAGCCCTCGGCGTCCGGCAGGTGGTGGATCATGCTGGCGACGATGGCCTCGGGGGCCTCGAAGCCGAAGGGGGCGGGGTTGCCGATGTTCAGCTTGAGGATTTTGTGCCCCTCGGCCTCGAGGCGCTGGGCCTCGACGAGGATGGGCCCGCGGACGTCGTAGCGGACGTCGCGGAGTTTTTCGCTCTGCATGATCGGACGCACCCGGCGATTCTTCCACAACGATGGCCGAGGGCCGCGCTCCGGTAGCGTGGCGTCGTGACAGAACCGACGAGCGTCCACGTGGTCTCCCTGGGGTGCGCGCGCAACGAGGTGGATTCCTCCGAGCTCGCGGGCCGGCTCGAGGCCGGCGGGTTCCGGCTGGTCGACGAGCCCGCCGACGCCGAGGCGATCGTGGTCAACACGTGCGGCTTCATCGAGAGCGCGAAGAAGGACTCGATCGACACCATCCTCGCGGCCTCCGACCTCAAGGAGTCGGGGCGGACGCGGCGGGTCGTCGCCGTCGGTTGCCTGGCCGAGCGCTACGGGCGTGAGCTCGCCGACTCGCTGCCGGAGGCGGACGCCGTCCTCGGCTTCGACGACTACGCCGGCATCGACGACCGGCTTCGCGCCATCATGGCGGGGGAGCACCTGCCGGCCCACACACCGCACGACCGGCGCAGACTGCTCCCACTCGCGCCCGCGTCCCGGCAGGACGCCGCGGCTCGCGTCGCCATCCCCGGGCTCAGCGCGGGGTCGGGTGCGCCGGCTGGCCCGGACCTGCCGTCCGGGCTGGCCCCGGCGTCCGGTCCGCGACCCGTGCGCAGGCGCCTGGGCGGGGGGCCGTCCGCGCCCCTGAAGATCGCCGCCGGCTGCGATCGCCGCTGCGCGTTCTGCGCGATCCCGTCGTTCCGCGGGTCGTTCGTGTCCCGGCCCGTCGACGAGATCGTCGAGGAGGCGCGCTGGCTCGTCGACCAGGGCGTCCGGGAGGCGTTCCTGGTCTCGGAGAACTCGTCCTCCTACGGCAAGGATCTCGGGGATCCGACTGCGCTCGAGCGGCTGCTCGAGCGCCTGGACGCCGTCCCCGGCCTCGAGTGGGTGCGGGTCTCCTACCTGCAGCCGGCCGAGCTGCGGCCGTCCGTGATCGACGCCATGACGTCCCTGGAGAGCGTCGTGCCCTACTTCGACCTGTCGTTCCAGCACGCGTCCGGGCCGGTCCTGCGGCGCATGCGCCGCTACGGGGACGCCGAGCAGTTCCTCACCCTCCTGGAGTCCATCCGCGCGCGTGCGCCGCGGGCGGGCGTCCGCAGCAACGTGATCGTCGGCTTCCCGGGCGAGACAGATGCCGACGTCGACATCCTCGCCGAGTTCGTCTCGGCCGCCCGACTGGACGCCCTCGGCGTCTTCGCCTATTCCGACGAGGAGGGCACCGAGGCCGTCGGCCTGGGCGACCACGTGCCGCCCGAGGTGATCGAGGAGCGGTACGAGCGCCTCAGCGATCTCGCCGCCGAGCTCACCGACCAGCGCGCGGAGGACCGGGTCGGGGAGCGCGTCCGGGTGCTGATCGAGGGGCGCGACGGCGACGACGCGGTCGGCCGGGCCGAGCATCAGGGCCCCGAGGTGGACGGGGCCACCTCGCTGCAGGATTCGGGGGACGATCTGGTCGCGGGCCAGCTCGTCTGGGGTAGGGTCATCTCCACACAGGGTGTCGACCTCGTCGCTGTCAAGGAGGCCTGATGTCGTCTTCCGCCACGTCCGGGCAGAGCGCGTCCAACGCGCCCAAGAAGAGGCGGTTCTCCGCCGATTCCGTGAAGAAGTGGGCGAGCAGCAAAAACTGGGCGGGCAACGCGAACGGGCCGAGCAACCTGAACGTTCCGAACGCGCTGACCGCGCTGCGGCTCGTGCTCGTGCCGGTATTCGCGTGGCTGCTGCTGGCGTTCCCGGCCGACCCCGCGATGCGGTGGTGGGCGACCGTCGTCTTCCTCCTCGCCATCGCCACCGACGCGGTCGACGGGCGCATCGCGCGCAAGTACAACCTGGTGACGAACTTCGGCAAGCTGTGGGATCCGATCGCCGACAAGGCCCTCACCGGCATGGCGTTCATCGGCCTGAGCATCCTCGCCGAGCTGCCGTGGTGGATCACGATCGTGATCCTGGTGCGCGAGTTGGGGATCACCGCGCTGCGCTGGGCGATCATCAAGTACGGCGTGATGGCGGCGAACCGGGGCGGCAAGCTCAAGACCGTGACGCAGTCGGTCGCGCTCGCGATGTTCCTGCCGGGCCTGCAGTTCATGCCTGGCTGGTGGGCCGTGATCGCCTGGATCGTGATGATCGCGGCCTTCGTTCTGACGGTGCTGACGGGCCTCGACTACCTGAGGGAGGCGCAGAACCTCCGCCGGAACTACCTGGCCGCACACCCTGAGGAGGATTTGTGAGCGCGCTCGACGTCGCCACCAAAGTCGTCAAGACCCTCACGAGCCGCGACCTGTCGCTAAGCACGGCCGAGTCGCTGACCGGCGGTTTGCTGGGCGCGGCGGTCACCGAGGTGCCGGGGGCGTCCAAGGTGTACCTGGGCGGCATCGTCGCCTACGACACGCGCATGAAGCCGCGGCTGCTGGAGGTCGACCCCGACGACATCGCCGCGCACTCGGTGGTCAGCCCCGAGATCGCGACCGACATGGCGAGCGGCGTGCAGGGGCGCACGGGGTCCGACTGGGCGATCGGCGTCACGGGCGTCGCCGGGCCCGACCCCCAGGAGGGGCACGACCCCGGCGAGGTCTGGGTGTGCGTGCTCGGGCCCCAGATCGCGTCGCTGCCGCGGTTCAACGTCACTCATCGCTACCAGTTCGAGGGCGATCGCTCGGCGATCCGGGAGGCGACGGTCCAGGCCGCGCTCGAGCTCCTGATGCAGGGCATCTCGCCGGGGGACGCCTGAGGCGGAGGCCGGGCTCCGGTACCCCGTCCCGAGAAGAACGACCCCCCGCGTCCGTGGAGAAGGCCGGCCCGGGAGGGAATGAGAGGCCCCCCGTCCGGCGTTGATCCTCAGTGCGAAGCTGACCTGAGGGTCGCTAGAGTCGAGGCATGAAAGCGGAGGTTCACGTGAAGCCAGTCCTGATGCGCGAGCTGCTGGGCACCACGCTGCGTGAGTTCCGCATGGCCGCGGCGATGACGCTGCGCGAGGTCAGTTCGGTCGCCCGGGTCAGCCTGGGGTATCTCTCCGAGGTCGAGCGCGGGCAGAAGGAGGCGTCCAGCGAGCTGCTGAACGCGATCTGTGGTGCGCTCGACGTGTCGCTCGCCGACGTGCTTCGCCGCGTCAGCGACAAGGTCGACGCGCTGGAGAAGGTCACGCCGCTGCCGGTCGCGAACGCCCGCGCCACCGCCGCCTGAGCGATGCGCGAGGTCGAGTTCTGGCGTCGCATGAACCATGCGCTGGGGGACGCCTACGCGCGCTCCTGGGCGGAGCAGACCCACCTGGAGGCCCTGGAGGGTCAGACCGTCGCGGCGGCGCTCGAGGTCGGCGTCCCGGCGAAAGACGTGTGGCGCGCGGTGTGGGAGGCGTTGGAGCTGCCCGCGCGCGAGCGCTGAGGACGCCGCGGGCGTCCGGGGGAACCTGGGCGGGGCGCGCGGCGTGTCGGTTGGTGTTCGAACAGGTGTTCGGTAGCCTCGGTGCCGCGGGATTGACCGAGCGTCGGAATCCACAGGTGCGAAGCCGCTGAAAAATTGTCGGTGGGCGTCCCTACTGTGGAAAGCGAGGCGGGAATCACCGCTCCACGACGCACAGTGAGTGAAGGGGACGAAGACATGGCGGTAGCCGACCGCGAGAAGGCGCTGGAAGCAGCGCTCGCGCAGATCGAGAAGTCGCACGGCAAGGGGTCCGTCATGCGGCTGGGTGACCGCACGGCGCAGCCGATCGAGGTCATCCCGACGGGGTCCATCGCGCTCGACATCGCGCTCGGCATCGGCGGCCTGCCGCGGGGCCGGGTGGTCGAGATCTACGGCCCCGAATCGAGCGGTAAGACCACGGTGGCCCTGCACGCGATCGCGAACGCTCAGGCCGAGGGCGGCATCTGCGCGTTCATCGATGCCGAGCACGCGCTCGATCCCGAGTACGCGGGCAAGCTGGGGGTCGACACCGACGCCCTGCTGGTCAGCCAGCCCGACAACGGCGAGCAGGCGCTCGAGATCGCCGACATGCTGGTGCGTTCGGGGGCGTTGGCGCTCATCGTGATCGACTCGGTGGCCGCGCTGACGCCGCGGGCCGAGATCGAGGGCGAGATGGGCGACTCGCACGTCGGCCTGCAGGCCCGCCTCATGAGCCAGGCGCTGCGCAAGATGACCGGCGCGCTCTCCGGTGCCGGTACGACGGCGATCTTCATCAACCAGTTGCGCGAGAAGATCGGCGTGATGTTCGGCTCACCCGAGACCACGACGGGCGGCCGCGCGTTGAAGTTCTACTCGTCGGTGCGCCTCGATGTGCGCCGCATCGAGACGCTGAAGGATGGCAGCGAGATGGTGGGCAACCGCACGCGCGTGAAGGTCGTGAAGAACAAGGTGGCCCCGCCGTTCAAGCAGGCCGAGTTCGACATCCTGTACGGGCAGGGCATCAGCCGCGAGGGCAGCTTGATCGACCTGGGGGTCGACGCGGGCGTGATCCGCAAGGCGGGCGCATGGTTCACCTACGACTCTGATCAACTCGGCCAAGGTAAAGAGAACGCGCGTAACTACCTCAAGAAGAACCCCGAGGTGGCGCGCGAGATCGAGCAGCGCATCAAGGTCGCGATGGGGCTCGGCCCCAAGGCCGACGAGGGCTCCGCGAAGGGGGCCGCCGGCGGGGTGCCTGACGGAGTCGATCCCGAAACTGGCGAGGTGGTGTTCTAACCCGTGGCGGGCCGCCGTCGATACGGTCGAGAAGAGCCGGGCGGGGTCGGCGATCAGCCGGCCGCCGACCCCGTCGCGTTCGCGCGCGAGATCGTCCTGAGGCAGTTCGACGCCAAGGCACGCACGCGTGCCGAGCTCGTCGAGGCCCTCGCCAAGCGCGGGGTGCCCGACGAGGCTGCCGCCGAGGTGCTCGACCGGTTCACCGAACTCGGGCTGATCGACGACGGTGCGTACGCCGAGCTGTGGGTCGAGGGTCAGCAGCGGCGGATGCGGTCGCGGCGCGTGCTGCGGCAAGAGCTGCGACGCAAGGGCGTCGAGGCGGAGGTGGTCGACGAGGCGCTCCAGCAGGTGGGCGAAGAGGAGGATTACGAGGCGGCTTTGGCCTTCGGGCGCAAGAAGGCGGCGTCCCTGACGAAGCTGGAGGGCCCGGTCCGGTACCGGCGGCTGGTCGGGGCCCTCGCCCGGCGGGGTTTCTCCTCGTCAGTGGCCCATCGGGTGTACCGCGAGGTGCTCGGCGAGCTGCCCGAGGCGGGGGAGGCGTGAGGTCGGCGTCCGGGTAGCATGTGGGCCGTTATGATTGCGACCACGACAGACCAGCGCACGTACGAGGTCATCACGTACGGCTGCCAGATGAACGTCCACGACTCCGAGCGCATCTCCGGGCTTCTTGAAGACGCCGGGTACGCGCGGGTCGCCGAGGGCGCCGAGGCCGACGTGGTCGTGTTCAACACGTGCGCGGTCCGGGAGAACGCCGACAACCGGCTGTACGGCAACCTGGGGCACCTGCGTCCGGTGAAGCTCGGTCGTCCGGGCATGCAGATCGCGGTCGGCGGCTGCATGGCGCAGAAGGATCAGGATGTGATTTTGTCTCGCGCGCCGTGGGTCGACGTGGTGTTCGGCACCCACAACATCGGATCCCTGCCGGTGCTGCTGGAGAGGGCACGCGTCGAGCAAGAGTCGCAGATCGAGATCGAAGAGGCGCTGACCCGGTTCCCGTCCACACTGCCGACCCGGCGCGACTCGGCGTATTCGGCGTGGGTCTCCATCAGCGTGGGGTGCAACAACACCTGCACGTTCTGCATCGTGCCGTCGCTGCGCGGTAAAGAACAGGATCGGCGTCCGGGCGACGTGCTCGCCGAGATTGAGGCGCTGGTCGCGCAGGGGGTGCAGGAGGTCACGCTGCTGGGCCAGAACGTGAACAGCTACGGGGTGGAGTTCGGCGACCGGTTGGCGTTCGGCAAGCTGCTGCGCGCGTGCGGCGACATCGAGGGCCTGGAGCGAGTGCGGTTCACGTCACCCCACCCCGCGGCCTTCACCGACGACGTGATCGCGGCGATGGCCGAGACCCCGAATGTGATGCCCAGCCTGCATATGCCGTTGCAGTCGGGGTCCGACCGCGTGCTGCGGGAGATGCGGCGCTCCTATCGCAGCCGCAAGTTCCTGGGCATCCTCGAGCGGGTGCGTGAGGCGATACCCGACGCGGCGATCACCACCGACATCATCGTCGGCTTCCCCGGGGAGACCGATGACGACTTCGAAGAGACGATGGAGGTGGTGCGCCAGGCGCGTTTCTCGGCCGCGTTCACCTTCCAGTACTCGATCCGTCCCGGGACCCCGGCGGCCACCATGGCGGGCCAGGTGCCGAAGCAGGTCGTGCAGCAACGCTACGAGCGGCTGGTCGACCTCGTGGGCGAGGTCGCGTGGCAGGAGAACCAGCGGCTCGTCGGCGAGACCGTCGAGGTGCTGTTCGCCGACGGCGAGGGCCGCAAAGATTCCGCAACCCATCGTGTGTCCGGCCGGGCGCGTGACAACCGGCTCGTGCACGTGGGCGTCCCCGAGGGCGTCGAGGCGCCGCGTCCGGGAGATATCGCGGACGTCCGCATCACCTACGCCGCCCCGCATCACCTGAACGCCGACGACGGCTGGACCGGGCTGCGACGTACCCGCGGCGGCGATGCCTGGGCGGCGCGGCAGGCGTCCTCGACCCCGCCGCGGGGCGTCGCGTTGGGGCTCCCCGTCCGACTGGCCTAGCCGCGACCACAAGCAGCGAGGGCCGCCC
>CALMAD010000343.1 GCA_937859105.1 uncultured Propionibacteriaceae bacterium | reverse complement strand
GGTCAGGAACTGGTAGAGCGGCTGCTCCCACGCGGACGCCCCGCCCTCGCTGGGCTGGGCCGGCGGGATGAACGGGTGGTAGTTCGCGACGCGGATGAAGAACGCCCCGACGCAGATGATGAAGACGCAGATGGACACCTTGATGACGACCAGCGCGGTGGTCACCCAGCGGGCCTCGCTGATGCCCCGGGCGGCGACGAAGCCGAGGACCAGCACGATCGCGACGGCGCCGACGTTCACCGGGGCCGCCTCGCCGAAGAGCGTGGTCGGCAGGTTCAGCGCGCTTTGTAGATAGCCGGACCACCCTCGGGCGACGACGGCGGCGCCGAGGGCGAACTCGAGGACGAGGTCCCACGCGATCACCCACGCGAAGATCTCGCCGATCGTGGTGTAGGCGTACGTGTAGGCGCTGCCGGCCGTCGGGACCGCGGCCGCGAGCTCGGCGTAGCAGAGGGCCGCGAGCATCGCGATGCCGCCCGCCAGCGCGAACGAGATCACGATCGCCGGCCCGGCGTTGTTGCGCGCCTGGATGCCGGTGAGCGTGAAGATGCCCGTGCCGATGATCATGCCGATGCCGAACGCGATCAGGTCGCGCGCCCCGAGCGTCTTCTTCAGGAGTGCCCCGCGGTGGCCTTCGTCGTCTTGGTGGAGGACGGTGTCCACCGACTTCCGCCGGAGCGGAGAAATTGTTGTCATGGCGGAGAAAATACGGCCGTTGGGGCCCCGTACGCCATCCCTTCGGGTGATGTAACGCGATGTTCACGGCGAGCGGCGCCGGCGAGCGGCACCGGCGGGCGGCGTCGGCGTCCGCCTGATGCGCGGTGCCGCCCGCCCGCGAACCGGGACGTGCACACCGGACGCCTACTGGCCGAGGAGTCCCAGCACGTGGCGGCGCAGTTCACGGAAGGCGGGGTCGTCCTCGGCGCGGGGGCGCGGCAGGTCCACCGGGACGTCGGCGACGACCGTCGCCGGGCGCGGCGAGAACACGATCACGCGGTCGGAGAGCATGAGCGCCTCCTCGACGTCGTGCGTGACCATGATCCCGGTGAAGCCCTGGCTGGCCCAGAGGCGTCCGATGTCGTGTTGCAGGCTCGTGCGGGTGAGGGCGTCCAGCTTGCCGAGCGGTTCGTCGAACAGGAGGATCCGCGGGCGGTTCACGAGCGCTCGCACCAGCGACACCCGCTGGGCCATGCCGCCGGAGAGCTGCGCGGGCAGCGCGGTGCGGAAGTCGTCCAGGTGGACCATCGCGATCATGTCGTCGACGCGGGCGATCTCGTCGGGGTCGTCCGCGACGCCGCGCACCTCGGGACCCAGGCCGACGTTCTGCTCGACGGTCAGCCAGGGGAGCAGCGTCGGGTCCTGGAAGACGACGCCGCGCGAGGGGTCCGGACCGGTGACGAGGTGGCCGTCGGCGTAGACCTCGCCGGTGATCGGCTGGTCGAGCCCCGCGATGAGGCGCAGCAGCGTCGACTTGCCCGAGCCCGACGGCCCGACGAGGCTGACGAACTCGCCCGGACGCACCGACAGGCTGACGTCGTCGAGCACCGGCAGGGGCTCCCGCTTGGAGATGAACGCCTGGGTGACGCCCAGGACGTCCACCGCTCCGCCGGCGGGGAGGGCGGCGTCCACGGGCTGGGTCGCGCCGGTCGGATCGGCGATCTCGGACGCGCCGGTCGGATCGGGAGCGCCGGTCGTCTCGGCCGCGTCGGACGCGGACGGCGTGGGGTTGGGGTGGTTCACCATCGGGTCAGGTCCTTCTGCCAGGCGAGCACCCGGTTACGGATGGCGAGTTCGAGGTTCAGCAGGGATCCGCAGAGCACCACCATCACGGCGATCGCCGCGTACATGGCCGGGTAGGCGCTCCAGCCCTTCTTCCAGTTGATGTACCAGCCGAGGCCGGAGTTGACGCCGAGCGTCTCGGCGATGGTCAGCGTGACGAATGCGGTGGGCAGCGCCATGAAGATGCCGGTGAAGATGTTCGGCAGGGCGGCCGGCAGCGACACTTTGAAGATCAGGAAGCGGTTGGACGCCCCCAGCGTCTGGCACACGTCGAAGTAGTCGCGCGGAACCGACCGGATGCCCGCGCTCGTGAGCACGGTCATCGGGAACCACACGGTCAGGGCGATCAGGAACACCGCCGCGCTGAACGAGCTCGGGAACGCGATGAACACGATCGGGATCCACGCGAGCGTCGGCACCGGGCCGATGTAGCGGACGATCGGGTTCAGCCAGTAGCCCGCCTGCTTCGACCAGCCCATCCACAGGCCGGTCGCCAGGCCGGTGATGCCGCCGCAGAACAGGCCGACGGCCAGCAGCGCGAGCGAGTTGCCGATGGACTGCCCCAGCAGGACGCGGTCCGTCCACGCCTCCGTGACCAGTTGTCCGGGCGGCGGGAAGTACGGCGGCGTGAGCGCCCCCGTTTTCGCTGTGGCGAGCTCCCAGAGGGCGAAGACCACCGCGAGGGTGATCCACCACGGCGCCCAGGCGCCGAGCCAGCGGGACGCCTGCAGCCCGGCCTTCGTGCCGGGCCGGGCTGCCAGCGCCCAGACGGCGGCCAGCCCGACGGCGATGACGGACGCCAACGCCAGCGCCGGCCGTTCGCCGTGGACGGTGAAGGCGCGCGTCGGCGGGACGAGCGCGACAAGCAGCGCGCCGGCGGCCCACAGGCCGACCGCGATGCCGGTGAGCAGGTGGTTCACGGTCCTGGGACGGTGCCGGCGCACCAGCGCCGACCGGACGACCGGGTCCGCCGCGAGGACGCCGTCGCGCCGCTCGGCGTCCTGCTCGGCCACCGAGGGGGCGGCTGGGGGAGCCGGCCGGGAAGCCGGCTGGGTGGTGAGGGCGGTCATTACCAGTCCAATCCGAGGGTGTCGAAGGCCTTGTCGGCGAGGGCGCGCGGGTCGGCGTCCCGGCCGAGGTAGCCGGTCTTTTGGAACTTCTCGATGCCGGGAAGGAGGGAGTCCTTGAGCTTCACGACGGACGGTTCCCACGTGTAGCTCTTGAGGAGGGTTTCGATGAGGCCGACGTCGCCGGCCACGTAGCCCTTGTCGACCTCGATGCGCGCCACTTCGGCTTCGTGGCCGGCGACGTACCGGGAGCCCTGGGCCCACGCCTCGATGAGCTTGCGCGCGAGCGGGGTCTCGCGGGCGACGAGGTCGCCGTTGAGGGCGGTGCAGCAGCAGTAGGCCTGGGCGTTCGTGCCGGTCATGTTGTTGGCGAGCTCCCGTCCGTAGCCGCGCAGCAGCGGCAGGTAGGCGATGGGGTCGCTGGTGGCGATGGCGTCGACGTCGCCCTTGCGGAGCGCGTCGGCGAGCACGGAGTTGTCGAGCACCTTCCAGTGCACTTGGCCCGCTTCGGGGAGCGGGTTGATGCCGGCGTCCAGGAGGTCCATGGAGAAGAACATGGTCGCCGAGCTGCTCAGGCTGGGGATGCCGATGTTGACGCCCTTCAGCTGGGCGAGCGCGTCGATGGAGGAGTCCTTCGGGACGATCAGCCGCAGGCATCCGCCGTGCAGGCCGGCGACGAACTTGACGTTCTGGCCCTCCTCGACGGGCTTGAGCCATGAGTAGAAGATGCCGCTGGAGGCGTCGTATTGGCCGGAGCCGACGGCGGCCTTGCTGTCCTCGTCGCCGACGGTCTTATGGAGGGTGACGTCGAGGCCGGCCTGCTCGAAGAAGCCCTTCTCCTTGGCGACGATCGCGGGGGCGTCGCAGACGTCGCCGCCGTAGATCAGTTTGAGCGGACGGTTCGCGGCGGCCGTGGCGGCGCCGCGTCCGATGTCGTTGCCGATCAGCCCGCCGCCGACTCCGCCGACGACGAGGCCGCCAAGTGCGCCGAGCGTGACGCCGGTGAGGAACCCGCGCCGGCTGACGCCGTGCTGGGCCCGGGCCTCGGCGCGCTGGTCGGCTTTGACCTGGTCGGTGGTGGTGGGCTGGACGACGGCGCCCGACGGCAACACCTGACCGGGCTGGGGGCGGGCGTCCTGGTGGCGGGCGTCCTGGGGGCGCGCAACGGCGTCCGGGTGGTTGGACGAATCAGACATTCTCTTCTCCGATGGCCGCGCGGGGACGTGCCCGCACGGCGGTGCATGACGAACGGTGGGGGAGGTGATCTGCGGGGTGACGGTCGACGGAGCGGCGGTCGACGGACCGGCGAGCCGCGGATCACAGGGGGATGCCGGCGGCGAGCGGATCAGGAGATTCGTCGAGCGGCGCCGGCCCGTGTTGGGGATGTGAACCCCGAGGTGGCAGCGGGCCTGAGCCCGCGCAGGCGGTCGTGCGGTCGCGTCAGCGACAACAGTGGCTACAGTGCCCGGTGCAACACGGACAGGACGCCGCGGCGCGGTGATCCTGGACGAAGCGTGTGCCCCGGGAAGCCATCTGTGCGATCTCCTTCACGAACCCCGTCGAGCGGGGGCCTGCCGGTCTCTCGGACGCCCACCCCCGTGGGTTCGGACGCCTCGCGACCACAACCCAGGTTAGGACAGTGGTCCGACCAACTCAACCGCGCGGCGATGTTGCCGTCGGGAGGATGGGCCGGCGGATCGACCCGTAGACCGGGGTGACGCTGCTGCGCGTGAGCAGGCTCCTCGGTCGTCCTCCCTCGCGGAGTCCGTCGACGGGATCGAGTGCAACTGGTGGCCCTGTCGAGAATCGTCGTGACGCCCAGACTGGTCATAAGGGACGCTCCCCGGCGTGACGGGCGTTGGTTGGTTTTGCTTCCGAAATGGAAGCAGAACGAGGTGACGGGCAACTCGCCTTGTGGGATCAGCCCGGAGCTCATCGCCTCGGCGCGGGTGTGTCGCAGGACTCTCCGGGGCTGGGGACGGGGCGGTCCTCACCGCCCGTCGAATCGGCCGGGCACAACCCTGGAGGAGAGCGACCACTACAGCGGTCGGCACGGGGCTTGGGTGGCGTCGGGCCGGGAGCGCCTCTCGGCGCGTGGCCGCTCGCAGCGGCTAAAGATGGAGCCCGGGGCTACCGCGGCCCGACACCGCGTTCGAGGATAGGCCCCCCGCGGTCGAGACCCAAATGCTCGGGCGGAATGCCGCGGCAGCATGAGCGGGCCTGGGGCGCGCGCGGACCGGCGTCCCCGACGGGATCAGTTCAGCTTGCCAGCGCGCCAGAGGCGCGCTGACGCGGCGAGGTCGTCGGCCATGTCGCGGAGGCGGGCGGCGTCCATCACGGAGCGGGTTCCCTCGCCGGCGAACGCACGTCCGGCGACGACGACGCGGCAGAAGGCCGCGGCGCGCTCGAGGGCGACCGCGAAGTCCCCGGTGAAGACGCCCCGAAGGATCTCGTCGGCGACCCGCGCGACCTCGGTGGGGCCGGTCGGCTCGACGCCCGCCACCACGTGGTTCGGCTCGGTGTACGGGACGCCGTAGGCGTACTCGCGGGCGGCGTCCGCGGGGGAGGTGCGCATCCACTCGCGCAGCACGTACAGGCGGAAGAGCGCGCCCGGCAACGAGCGCGCCGGCCGCGACGCCCAGAGATCGGCGAGGGTCGGCAGCCCGATGTCGTCGACCAGCGCGATCAGGCGCTCGGTGACGGCGGGGTCGCCGGCGGCGCGTCCGGTGTGCAGCAGGACGGCCGCCGTCTCGTGGGCGGCGTGCAACGCGGCGATGGGGTCGGAGCGCTCGCCGAGCGCCTCCAGGGCCGCGGGGTCGCGGAAGCTCGGCCGGCGGGGCTTGTGGTACTCGCTCATGGGGCCGAGAGTAGCCGGGCGACGACGGCGGGACTCCGGCGAAGCCCGGGCGCGCCGGTCGCCGGACGCCTGCACGTCTCCGCACACATCTTGAACAATGTTCAAGAATCGGTGGAATCGTCCTAGAATCCGGCCATCCACCCGGAAAGGACCGTCATGCCATCCGCCCACCCCACCCGCAGCGACCAGTCGGCTCGCGCCGCGTCCGGGCCCGCCGATCGCCGCCGCACCCCCGGACGCGACATCGCCGTGATCGCGGTGTTCGCCGGGATCACGGCCGCTTTGGGCTTCCTGCCCGCGTTCTACACGCCGATCTCGCCGTCGCCGATCACGGCCCAGTCGTTCGGGACGATCCTCGCCGGCGCCATCCTCGGCGCCCGCCGCGGCGGACTGTCGCAACTCCTGTTCATGGCCCTGGTCGCGCTCGGCCTGCCGCTGCTCGCCGGCGGACGCGGCGGCGTCGGGGTCTTCGCGAGCGCGACGGTGGGGTTCCTGGTCGCGTACGTGGTCGTCCCGTTCCTGATCGGCTGGGCCACCGAGCGGGTGGGGGCGCCGTACCGGTTCGTGCCGGGGCTGCTGATCAACGCGGCGTTCGGCATCGTCGTCATGTACCTGTTCGGGGCGGTGGGCATGATGGCGGTCATGCACCTGAGCGTCCCGGCCGCCGCGCTCGCCGTGACGCCGTTCATCATCGGCGACTCGATCAAGGTCGTCCTCGCGACGGCGACGGCCGTGGCCGTCCACAAGAGCTATCCCGGTCTGCTGCCGCTGCGGGGCCGCCTCGGGCGGGACGCCGCGTCCGCATGAGTCCGACCTCCCGGACGCCGACTGGCGATTCCCCGGTGCTTCTCACCGGCGCGTCCGACCCGGTCGCCGCGTTCTGGGACGCCCATCGCCGGGGCCGGTCGATCGCGGTCCGCA
This sequence comes from uncultured Propionibacteriaceae bacterium, assembly GCA_937859105.1. Taxonomy (GTDB): domain Bacteria; phylum Actinomycetota; class Actinomycetes; order Propionibacteriales; family Propionibacteriaceae; genus Propioniciclava. The sequence goes on along the minus strand of CALMAD010000343.1, from coordinate 187 downwards.
CGTCGGGCACGACGGCGGCCGCGGCGCGCACGATCGTCCGGACGACGGCGTCCTGGATCGATTCCTTCGACGCCGTCGCCGCGCGGCTAGGGCTGACGGCGTCCGATCGCGTGTGGATCCCCGGCGAGATGGACTCCACGATGAACCTGTTCGCGGCCTGCCTCGCAGGGCACGTGGGCGCGGGTTG
>CALMAD010000342.1 GCA_937859105.1 uncultured Propionibacteriaceae bacterium | reverse complement strand
CGACGACATGCTGGCCACCTTCTTCCTCAACCTGTTCTTCCACGCCAAGCTTTCCGGCATGCCGCCGAAGTTGCGCTCGGACGATGGCAAGCACGTGGTGATTCGTCCGTTGGCCTATGTCCGCGAAAGCGACATCACTGCCTATGCCGAAGCACTCCGCTTTCCCATCATTCCCTGCAACCTCTGCGGCTCGCAGGAAAACCTGCAACGCAAGCAGGTCGGCTTGATGATGCAGCAGTGGGAACGCGAGACGCCTGGGCGCATCGAGCAGATTGCACGCGCGCTGGCGCGGGCCCTGCGGGCCGCGGTGGAGCCCGACCCGCGGATCGCGGGCATCGTCCCGTCGACGAAGGGCGCGCTGTGAGCGCTGCGGCGCCGACCGTGGCCGTGCTCGACTACGGGTCGGGCAACCTACACTCCGCCACGCGCGCGCTCGCGGCGGCGGGGTGCGCGGTGCAGCTCACGGCCGACCCGGCGATCGCGGCGGACGCCGACGGCCTCGTCGTTCCGGGCGTCGGCGCGTTCGCGGCGTGCATGGCCCAGTTGCGGGCGGTCGGCGGGCCGGCCATCGTCGAGGGACGCCTCGCGGCCGGACGCCCCGTGCTCGGCATCTGCGTCGGGCACCAGGTGATGTTCTCGCGCGGCGTCGAGCATGGCGCCGAGGAGCCGGGGCTCGGCGTCCTGCCGGGCGTCGTCGAGCAATTGCGCGCCGACCGGCTACCGCACATGGGCTGGAACACGGTTCAGCCGCCGGAGGCGTCCCGGCTGTTCGCCGGAGTCGAGACAGAGCGCTTCTACTTCGTGCACAGCTACGGCGTCCACGAGCAGGGGACGTGGCCCGACGGGGCGCGCGTCACGTGGGCCGAGCACGGCGGGGACCGGTTCGTCGCCGCCGTCGAGTACGGGGCGCTGAGTTCGACGCAGTTCCATCCGGAGAAGTCCGGGGGAGCGGGCGCCGCGTTGCTCCGCAACTGGATCGCGACGCTCTGATCGGGCAGGCCGACCGCCGCGCGGGTTGCGCCCGAGGAGGGTAACCTGCACCGGGTGACTGACTCGTTGACACTGCTGCCCGCCGTCGATGTGCAGGGCGGCCAAGCCGTCCAGCTGGTGCAGGGGGTGGCCGGCTCGGAGAAGACCTTCGGCGACCCGCGCGCCGCCGCGTTGCGCTGGCAGGAGGCGGGGGCGTCCTGGCTGCACCTGGTCGACCTGGACGCCGCGTTCGGGCGTGGCTCGAACGCCGACGTGATCGGCCCCATCGCGCGGGAACTCTCCCTGAATGTGGAGCTGTCCGGCGGAATCCGCGACGACGAGTCGCTGGCGCGGGCCCTCGCGACCGGCTGCCGCCGGGTGAACATCGGGACCGCCGCGCTCGAGAACCCCGCGTGGTGCGAGCGGATCATCGCCGAGCACGGCGACCGCATCGGCATCGCCATCGACGTCCGCGGCACGAAGCTCGCCGCGCGCGGGTGGGTCCGCGAGGGCGGCGACTGGGGCAAGGCGATCGACCGGCTCTCGGCCGCCGGCTGCCGGACGTTCGTGGTCACCGACGTGAAGTCCGACGGCATGCTGACCGGCCCGAACCTGGAGCTCTTGGCCGCCGTCTGCGGCCGCACGGACGCCGACGTCATCGCCTCCGGCGGCATCGCCCAGCTCGACGACCTGCGGGCGCTGCGCGACCTCGTCCCGCTCGGTGTGGCCGGCGCGATCATCGGCACGGCCCTCTACGTCGGCAACTTCACCCTCGAGGAGGCCCTCGAGGTCGCCGAGGGCTGATCCCGTGCGCCGGTGGAAGGTCGCCCTGATCGCCGTGCTGGCGCTGGCCCTCGGGTTCGGGCTCGGGACGCTGCGCCCGATCGTCGATCGCCCGCCGCTCGTCGTCGGTCAGGACGCCGTGACGGACGCCGCGTCGGCGTCCGTCGTGGTGCGCACCGAGAACGTGGGCGGCACTGTGCTGCACATCCTGCCGACGGGGGAGCGCCGGGTCGCGCTGATCCTCTACCCCGGCGGGCTGGTCCGCCCGCAGGCGTACGAGTGGCTGGGGCGGGCGCTCGCGGCGCGCGGCGTCGAGACGTGGATCCCGGAGATGCCCGCCGACCTGGCCGTGCTCGGCAAGGGCCGCGCGGACGCCCTCGTCGAGCGCATCGGCCCCGGGACGCCGGTCGTCCTGGCCGGGCATTCGCTGGGCGGCGCGATGGCCGCCGACTACGCCTCGCGCCACGCCGACCGCGTGCACGGGCTGATCCTGATGGCGTCCTACCCGGCCCAGGACGTCACCGTCCGGGCGCCCTGGCCCGCGCTCAGCCTGCTGGCCGAGCGCGACGAGGTGGCGGACGCCGCGGCCGTCCGCGCGGGGGTGGGCCGGCTGCCCGCCGGGTCGCGCCTCGTCGTGATCCCGGGCGCCGTCCACGCGTTCTTCGGGCGCTACGGCCCGCAGGCGGGCGACGGCGTCCCAACCGTGAGCAGGGCGGACGCCGAGGCCGCGATCCTCGGGGCGGCGTCCGGGTATCTCGACGCCGTCCGGTGACCGGCTCGGCGGCGGCCCCCGCGTGGGGGCGCCGTGCGGGGCTGCCGTGCGAGAAGCTAGGCGGTCGTGCGAGCATGACCCTGTGAACATCTCTGCGAAATCGGAGTACGCGGTGCGTGCCCTGCTGGAGCTGGCCGCCAACGACGGCGCGCCGCTCTCCGCGGGCGCGCTCGCGAAAGGGCAGCACCTGCCCCGCAAGTTCCTGGAGGCGATCCTGGTCGAGCTGAAGCGGGCCGGGCTGCTGGCGAGCCAACGGGGGCCCGTCGGCGGCTACCGCCTGGCGAAACCGCCGGAGGACATCGCGGTCGGGGCCGTCCTGCGCGCGGTGGACGGGCCGCTGGCCGAGGTGCGGGGCCTGCGTCCGCACGAGACGGCCTACGCGGGGGTCGCCGAGCACCTGCCGAAGGTGTGGGTCGCCGTCCGGGTGGCGCTGCGCGACGTGCTCGACCAGGTCAGCATCGCCGACCTGCTCAGCGGACGCCTCCCCGAGCACGTCGAGTCCCTCACCCGCGAGCCGGACGCCTGGCAGAACCGCTGACCAGGCGTCCGGGCCGCGAGGGGAACGACGGCCGACCGACCGGTGGGGGCAGGGCGCTCAGGCGACCCTGCTCCGCGGACGCCCGCCCTGCGCGGACGCCGGCGACGCCTCGCCCACGCCGCCCGCGGCCAGCGGGACCACCTCCCCGTCCGCGGTCGGCTCGACCCGCGCGGCCGGCGGGGACGCCGTCGGCGTCGCCGAGCAGGCGGCGTCCGCCCCGGTCGCGCCGAGGTCGGCGGGCGTGAGGCGTCCGCGTTCGAGGGCACCCCAGAAGTCGCCCCGCACGTAGCGGGCGCTCGACAGCTCGGCGTGCTCGTGATCCCACGCCGTGGGCAGCCCCACGGACAGCGCCCCCGCGATGAGCCGGCGCCGATCCTGGCTGGAGCGGACCCGGTCGCGCAGCCCGTCGACGTCCCGGCCGGCCAGCAGGGCCGCCCGCAGTTCCTCGCGCACGGACGCCCACCCCGGCTCGCCGGCCAGGTTGCGCAGTTCGTCGGGGTCGTCGGCCAGGTTGAAGAGCTGGTCGGGGTCGCCGGGGCAGACGGTGAGCTTGAGGGCACCCCGTACGAGCGTGAGGTGGGGGGCGCTGACGCCCTCGGCCAGGTACTCGATGACCGCCTCTCCCGGCGCCTCGGACGCCTCCTGGCGGGCGAGAGGCCACCAGCTCCGCCCGTCACCAGCCGGGGGAGCGCCTCCCGCGATGTCGACGAGGCTGGGCGCCAGGTCGACCAGCGAGACCACCTGGCCGACGCGGCCGGGCCGCAGGCGTCCGGGGGCGTGCACGATCAGCGGGACACGCGCCGACCCCTCGAAGGGCGACATCTTGTACCAGAGCCCTCGCTCGCCGAGCATGTCGCCGTGGTCCGACGTGACCACGACGACCGTGTTGTCGCGCAGCCCGAGCTCGTCCAGCCGGCGGACGAGGCGTCCGATCTGGTCGTCGACGAACGTGACGGACGCGTAGTACGCCCGGCGCGCCCGCGCGATCTGCTCGTCGGTCGGGGTCTGCCGGTCGAGTCCGCACATGGCGAGGAGTCGGCGGCTGTGGGGATCCTGCTCGCCCCACGGAATCGTCGGCACCCTCGGCGCGTCGAGCTCGACCCCGTCGTAGCGGTGCCACTGCTCGGCGGGCGGTTCGTAGGGGTCGTGCGGGTGGATGAACGAGGTCACCATGAAGAACGGCTGCCCCGACGGGTCGCGCGCGCGGTCGGCGAGGTAGCGCAGGGACCGGAAGGTCACCTCCTCGTCGAAGTCCCGCTGGACGGTCGCCGTCGCCACGCCCGCATTCAGCACGCTCTCGGCGTTGTGGTACCAGGGCAGGCGATCGCCGGCGTCCAGGCTCCAGTCGGGGACCATGTCGAACGTCGCCGGGTAGACGTCGGTGGTGAGGCGCTCGTCGAAGCCGTGCTGCTGGTCGGGGCCGATGAGGTGCATGCGGCCGATGAGGGCCGTCCGGTAGCCCTCGCGGCGGAGGTGATGGGCGAACGTCGGCACGGACGTCCCGAAGTCGGACGCGTTGTCGTACGCCCCGATCGCCGACGGCAGTTGCCCCGTCAGCATGGACGCCCGCGACGGGGCGCAGAGCGGCGAGTTGCAGTAGGCCCGCTCGAAGACGACCCCGTCGTCGGCGAGGGCGTCCATCGTCGGGGTCTGCGAACAGCCGTTCCCGTAGGCTCCCAGCGCCCGGGCGGCAAGCTGATCCGCCTGCACCAGGATGATGTTGGGTCGCTCCACGGAACCGATGCGGCTGTTCATGAGGATGACGCGCTCCTTTCGCGCTGAGGGCGGGTTTCCGCCATTTCCCATAGGGTGACTATGAGATTGGCCGCGACGCTAGCAGCGGGCCAGTCCCTGTTTCGGTGACCGAGACGGGCGTGTCCGCGGTTTCGTCGATCCGGGCGCGCGTCCCGGCCTCGGCCCGAACCCGAACCCGAACCCGGACCCGGACCTGGCGCCGGACCCGACCCGCCCGGGTCCCCGCGACCCCCGCCGCACCCCCGAACGCAGCGCGCCGGCCGCTGTGGTTTGCCCACGGGGTGTGAGCAAGCCACAGCGCCGACAGCGCCGGGGAGGACGCCGCGTCCGAGCGCTCCGGCTCGCGGAGGGTAAACTTTCGCCGGTTACATCACGAGACGAAGGGGAACGCTGGATGAGCGGTCACTCCAAGTGGGCCACCACGAAGCACAAGAAGGCGGCGATCGACGCCAAGCGCGGCAAGCTGTTCGCGAACCTGATCAAGAAGATCGAGGTCGCGGCGCGGACCGGCGGTGGTGACCCGGCGGGCAACCCGACCCTCTACGACGCGATCCAGAAGGCGAAGAAGAACTCGGTCCCGAACGACAACATCGACCGCGCCGTCAAGCGCGGGTCGGGCGCGGGGGCCGACGCCGTCGACTACATCGAGATCACGTACGAGGCCTACGGCCCGGCGGGCGTCGCCATCCTGATCGACTGCCTCACCGACAACCGCAACCGCACGGCGTCCGACGTGAAGGTGGCGGTCACCCGCAACGGCGGCACGATGGCCGACGTCGGCTCGGTGAGCCGCATCTACGACCGGCAGGGCGTCGTGGAGGTCGCGAAGAAGCAGGGCGATCGCGAGATCTCCGAGGACGATCTGCTCGAGGCGACGCTGGAGGCGGAGCCGGAGGACATCTCCGACGAGGGCGAGACCTTCAAGATCATCGCCGACCCGAACAGCTTCGTCGAGGTGCGCAAGGCGGTGCAGGCGGCGGGCTACGACTACGAGTCGGCCGAGCTCGAGTTCCGCCCGCAGTACGACCAGGCGATCGACGCCAAGGACGCGGCGGAGAAGCTCTTCCGCCTGCTGGACGCCATCGAGGAGGTCGACGACGTCCAGAACGTCTACTCCAACGAAGACGTGCCGGACGAAATCCTGGCCGACCTGGAGGGCTGACGTTACGATCCGAACGTCTGTTCGGAGGTGAGAGCGTGCGCGTGCTGGGGATCGACCCGGGCCTGACCCGCTGTGGTGTGGGCATCGTCGAGGGCGACCCGGGCCGGACGCCGCGGCTGTTGCTCGCCGACGTGGTGCGCACGGCATCCGACTGCGACACCGGCCAGCGGCTCGCCGACCTGGAGCGCGCGCTCGTGCAATTCCTGGCCGAGTACCGTCCGGACGCGATGGCGATCGAGCGTGTGTTCGCGCGCCGCGACGTGACGACGATCATCGGCACGGCGCAGGCGTCCGGGGTGGCGCTGCTCGTGGGCACGCGCGCCGGGCTGCCCGTCGCGCAGCACACGCCGAGCGAGGTAAAGGCGGCCATCACGGGGTCGGGCCGGGCCGACAAGGCGCAGGTCGGGCACATGGTGATGCGCATCCTGAAGCTGGACGCCGCCCCCCGGCCCGCCGACGCGGCCGACGCGGTCGCGCTGGCCGTCTGCCACCTGTGGCGCGCCCCCGCCCAGGCACGCCTCGCGCAGGCGCAGGTGCGCCGCGAGCTGGCCGAGGGGCAGGCTCGGGCGCGCGCCCGGGCCGCGGAGAGGAGACGCGCATGATCGCCCAGTTGACCGGCACCGTCACGGCGGCCGGCGCCACGTGGGTGGTGCTGGACGTCGGGGGCGTCGGCTTCCGGGCCCTGTGCACGCCGGCGGTCGTGGCGTCCGTGCGGCTCGGCGAGCCGGCGACGGTCGCGACGAGCCTGGTCGTCCGGCAGGATTCGCTGACCCTCTACGCGTTCGCGGACGCCGACGAGCGCGACCTGTTCGAGCTGGTGCAGTCGGCGTCCGG
>CALMAD010000341.1 GCA_937859105.1 uncultured Propionibacteriaceae bacterium | reverse complement strand
ACGAGCAGCGAACGCCGCTCGTGCGGACTCGTCTTTGCCAGGACCCCCAGGATGCCCCCGCCGGCCTCCGGAAGCGCTCACCGCACCCGACCGTCGAACGCGACAGGCGTCCCAAAGAACTAGTACGAACGTGCCAGCGACGGACCGTCCCCACAAATAGGGACGGCTGTCAACGCGACATCGCGAGGGGCGTCCCGTAGTATTGACTTGTCGCTGAGGGCGGGGGAATCGAACCCGAAGCGGCGAGTTGACCACTCGGACCAAGTGCCAACACCACTAGCCGGGGCAAGAATCGGGGGATCTTGCCCCGGCTTGGTATTTGACGGCCGATCGCAATTATTCGTACAAAACCTGCTCCGGGACGCCGCCGGCGCGGCCCGGCGGGCTAGTACTTTCGTCGCGCTGGACGCGACGCCCCGCAACACGCGACGCGATCACGGCTCGCCGCGCACGTTGAGGCCCGGCCGCTGGCCGGCCTCCGCCCCCGTCGCCGCCGGACGCTCGGTGTTCGCGTACTGCGACCACGACCCGGGGTACAGCCGCCCGCGGCCGAGCCCGGCGTACTCCAGGGCGATGAGGTTGTGGCAGGCGGTGATGCCCGACCCGCAATACGAGACGACCCCCGCGGCGTTCGGCACGCCCAAAGCCCGGAAGCGTTCGGCGAGCTGCTCGGGCGGCAGGAACCGTCTGTCGGGACCGAGGTTGCCCGCGAAGGGCGCGCTCAGCGCGCCGGGGATGTGGCCGGCCCGGGCGTCCATCGGCTCCGACTCCCCCGCATACCGGTCGCGGGCCCGGGCATCCAGCACGACCAACTGATGCGCGGCGTCGTCGATGGTCGCGAGGTCGGCGGGCAACCACGGGCGGGCGGTGAAGTCGCCGGGCGCCACCCCCTCGGCGGAGCCGGTCTCCAGCTCGCCCGGGAACGCGCGCAGGCCGCCGTCGAGGAGGGCGGCGTCCACCTTCAGCATGCGGAGCATCCACACCAGACGGCCCGCCATCGCTCCCCCGGCGTCGTCGTAGGCGACGACGACCGAGTCGTCGCTGACCCCGAGCGTGCTCATCGCCTGCGCGAACGCGCTCGGCGTCGGCAGCGGATGGCGGCCCGTCAGGTCGGTGACGGGGCCGGCGAGGTCGGTCTCCATGTCCACGAAACGCGCACCCGGCAGGTGCCCCGCGGCGTACGCCTCGCGGGCCGACCGCCCGTCGAGATAGAAGCGGACGTCGGCCACCACCGCGTCGGGATGGGCGGCCAGCCAGTCGAAGGAAACCACGGGCGCGATCATGCGCTCCACTCTACGGGCGCCCCGAGGCCGGCGATAGGCTGCCGCCATGAGCACCCCGAACCCACAACTGGTCGCGGTGATGGGCCGCGGCATCGTCGACCAAGACACCCCCCTCCTGACCGCCGACAACCTGGGCCTGACCCGGGGTGACGGCTGCTTCGATGCGACGCGCCTCGTCGTCGACGGCGCCGGCAAGCGCGTCGACAACATCGAGCGGCACCTGCGGCGCTTCGCACGCTCGTGGGAGCTGCTCGAGCTCGGCCGGCTCGGCTTCGAGGCTTGGCGGGCACTCATCGACGAGGCCGTCGATGCGTGGGACGTTCCGGGCGCAGCCACCGTCAAGACGATCGCGACGCGGGGCACCGAGCACCCGCAGTCCGAGCCGACGCAGCTCTTGACGATCACCCCGTTCAGCGGCTCGCTCGTCCCGCTGAACGTCGTCACGCTCAATCGCGGCTACACGTCGGACGCCTTCGCCGAGTCGCCGTGGCTTCTGGGCGGGGTGAAGTCGCTGTCGTACGCGATCAACGTGGCCGGGACGCGCGAGGCCCACCGCCGGGGTGCCGACGACTGCCTGTTCGTCAGCGCGGACGGCTTCTGCCTCGAGGGCCCCACCTCGGCGCTGGTCGTCGCGACGGGTGACGAGGTCGTCCTGACGCCGCTGGAGGGCACCGGCATCCTCCGGTCCATCACCGCCGACGTGGTGACCGAACAGCTCGAGGCCGAGGGTGTCCGGGTGGTGCATCGGCTCATCCGCCCCGCGGAGATTCTGGACGCCGACGGCGCCTGGCTGATGTCGTCCGTGCGCGGGGTGTGCCCGATCGTGACGCTGGACGGGCACGACGTCCCGCAGGACGCCGCGCGCACGCGGCATTACACGGCGCTGTCCGGTTTCGATCGCTGAGGCGTCCGGGAATCTGCTGGTGAAGGAATCACCCCCAGGGACGGTCGCGCCGGGCCAAGGCCCAGCGTTTCCGCGCCCTGGGGGCGTCTTTGTCAGGGCTCCAACTCGGCGATGACGACGTAGTTGAAGTCGGTGCGGAGCCCCTCTTGGATGTAGCAGGTCACCCACACGAGGCGTCCGGGATGGACGCCCCAGATGTCGTCCTGGGAGGCGAATTCGGCGCGCCGGACTTGGCGGGCGTCGGTCACCTTATAGGCGAGTGACCCTTTTTCGAGATTGACGGTGATCGTGTCGCCGGGCCGGACATTTCCGGAGAGGCGATTGCACGGAACATCCTCGATCGATTTCTTGGAATTACTGTGACACGCGAAATACGTCGTGTCTTGGGCGTGCGCATTGGGCGCACCGCCGCGGTCGGAGATCCAAAATGTCCGGAAGAAATCGGGCGGATTGATGACGCCCTCCGGATCGACGGGCATCGCCGGCGTCGCGGACGAGAATCCTATCGCCGGCAGCTGGATCGAGACCGGGCGGCCCGATGCCTGCGTCGCGTGGCCCTCAGCCGAGGCCGCGGGCGGCCGCGGGGCGGGCGTCCCGGACGAGGTGACCGTCCGGGATGAGGCCGCGCCCGCGGTCGCGTGCGCGGCCGCCTCGGTGCGGATCGTGGTCGGGACCTTCGGGCCCGCCCAGATCGGAAG
>CALMAD010000340.1 GCA_937859105.1 uncultured Propionibacteriaceae bacterium | reverse complement strand
CACGTCCAGACGCCTCCCGCGGCCGCTGGGCGGCCGGCGTCCGGCCGGTATCCGAGCGCGGCTCGAGTCCACCGACGTGTCCGTCGGGGTCGCCGAGTAGCCCTCCCGTTCCCCGGCGGCGTGGCCCGGGTTAGCCTGGGCCATGCCGTCGTTCGAGCACCGCGTCCCCGCGTCGCTGACCGGCCTGGTCGCGGGCATCGAGGGGTACGACTTCCGGCTGCCCGCCGACGCGGTCCATCACGGGCTGCCGTCGCGTCGGGTCACCGTGATCGTCGCGTTCGACGAGCCGCTCGACTGCGGCTGGGCCGACGGACGCGACCGGTCCGGCTACTGGGCGCTGGCCGGCGGGCTGCACACGCGTCCGGCGCACATCCACACGCACGGGCATCAACACGGCATCCAGCTGTCGCTCACCCCGCTGGGGGCCCGGCGCCTGCTCGGGGTGCCGGCGTCCGCGCTCGGCGGCACGATCGCCGGCCACGAGGGGCTGCCGGGCGGCGTCCCGGGGTGGCTGCGCGACCGGCTGCAGGAGGCGTCCTGGCCTGAGCGGTTCCGACTGCTGGACGCCCACCTCGCCGGGCTCGCTGCCCGCGAGCCGGGCGGCCTCATCCACGACGACCTGCGGCGGGCGTGGGCGGCGATCGTCCGGTCGGGCGGGGGCATCGCGATCGCGCGGCTGGCGTCCGAGCTGGGGCGCTCCCGGCGCTGGCTGTCGGGCCACTTCGCGGCCGAGTTCGGGGTGAGCCCGAAGGAGTTGGCGCGCGTCGTCCGGTTCGAACGGTCGCGCGCGCTGCTGGGGGCCGGACGCCCGCCGGCGGAGGTCGCGCAGGCGTCCGGGTACGCCGATCAGCCCCACCTCAACCGCGAGTGGCGCGCCCTGGCCGGGTTCACGCCGACCCAGCTCGCCGCGAATTTCCCGATCGTCCAAGACGACCCGGCCGGCGCCGCACGAGGGTAGGGCCATGACGAAACCTCAGCTCTTCACCTGCATGGCGTTCGCCGACGCGGACGCCGCGATCGAGTTCCTGACCGCGCTCGGCTTCGCGGAGGTGCTGGTCGTCCGCGACCCAGACGACCCCGCGACCGTCGTCCACGCCCAGTTCCGCTGGCGCGACAACGGCGGCCTCATGTTCGGGTCGGTCCGGCCCGACGACGAGCTCGGCTTCGCCCAGGAGCCCGGCCTGGGGAGGTGCAACCTCGTCGTCGCCTCGGACGAGGAGGTCGACGCGACTCTCGCCCGGGCCGTCGCCGCCGGCGCGACCGTCGTCCAGGAGCCCCACCACCCGCCGCACGGGGGCCGGTCGACCGCCGTCCGCGACCCGGAGGGCAACCTCTGGAACATCGACTCCTACCCCGGCGAGTAGGGCGGGCGCCGTCGCGGCACGCCAGGTGGGCTTGGTTCTGCTTCCATAGCGGAAGCAAACAAGAACGGTCCTCTCACGGGGTCTCCCGTTCTGCTTCCATAGCGGAAGCAAACCCCGCCGGCCGCCCACCGACGACCACCCGGCTCAGCTTCGGTTCTGCTTCGGTTCTGCTTCGGTTCTGCTTCGGTTTTGCTTCGGTTTTGCTTCCGAAATGGAAGCAAAACCAAGCCGTCTCCTCACCGCGGTCCGGCACGCCCGTGCCGGGCCGAGCGTCACTCCCAGTCGAGGATGGGCCACCGGCTGCGCTTGGCCTCGGCGTGGAGCCCGAGGTCGGGCTCGACCGCGAAGGGGTGCCCGAGCAGCGACAGCCAGGTGACGTCCGCCTGAGAGTCGCCGTAGCCGTACGACCCGGCCAGGTCCACGTCGTGGGCGGCCGCGTAACGCAGCAGCCACCCGGCGCGCGCCTCGTCGACGACGGCCGGCGCGGCGAGGTAGCCGGTGTAGACGCCGTCACGGACGTCCAGCGTCGTCGCCACCAACTCGTCGGCGAGGTCGGCGAGCGGGGCCACGAGCGGCTCGGGCACGCCGGTCACGATGATCGTCCGGTGGCCGGCGGCCCGGTGCTCGGCGATGCGGGCGAGGGCGTCCGCCCTGATGCCGGCGCGCAGCCGCTCGGCGTACCGCCCCTGCGCGGCCTTCTCCAGGTCGGCCACCCGGACGCCGGCGTACCGGCGCGCGAACATCCGCAGGAACTCGCCCCGATCGCGCCGCTCGGCGCGGATCAGGCTCGGCGTCGCCCACAGCAGCGACCCGAAGTCCCCGGCGAACGCGGTCGCCCCGCCCGCGCTCCGGACGCCGCGCAGCTCCGCCTGCAAGGCCAGATACTGCGTGACGACCGTCGCGGACGCCAAGGTGCCGTCGAGGTCGAACACGGCGATCGTCCGGTCGGACGCCGCGACCGGCGCGAGCGCCCGCGCGGCCTCCGACTCGCGCCTGGCGGCCTTCGACGCGGAGTACTCGTCGGTCAACGCGACGACCGCGGGCAGGTGATGGTCGATCAGGTACGACGTCCAGTCGACGGCGGTGATGTCGAACGGGATCAACGCGTCGCCCCGGGCGTCCCCGGCGGTCGTCGATGCGGTCCCCGGCGCGGTCTGGGTCTCCGGCGCGGTCTCGGTCCCCGATGCGGTCTCCGGAGCGGCCGGTTCCCCGGCCGTCCGCCCGGCACGCTCGCCCACACGCCCACCTTCGGACCCACCCAGCTCGGCCCACAGCTCCCGGGTGTGCCGGTCGTCGAACACGAGCTCGCTGCGCGTGTAGTTCTTGTACAGGTCGACGTACTTGCGCAGCGTCGCCAACCCGGCGCGCTGCTTGTGCAGCGTGCCCGACCACCGGCGCGCGGCGGTGCCGCGCGGCACGAGGGACGCCGCGAGCTCGGCCGCACGGACGCCCTTCTCCTGCAACCCGATCATCGGCTCGACGAGCCCGCCGCGGCGGTAGGTCCAGGTGGGGACGGCGATGGGGCGGCCGGCGGCGTCCGTTTGCGGGTGCTCGAGGAAGAAGTCGCGCACCGAGCCCACCATCGCGTGGAACGCGAGCGGGTTCGAGGTGCCGGAGACGACCTGGTAGTAGGCGTCCGCGCCGGTGCGCGTCGGCTCGCCGAGGGCGAGCGCGACGACGACGCCGACGACCATGTCGACCGGGACGACGTCGAGCAGCGAGTCCGGCAGCGCCGGGAACTCCTTCAACACGCCGCGCCCGTACGCCATGATCAGCGGGTCCGCGACCTTGTAGCCGTCGATCCACCCCGGGTACGGCCAGGCGTGCGAGCTCTCGATGATGGACGGCCGGACGACCGACAGGCGCCGGCCGCGTCCGGCCCAGCGCTCTTCGGCGACGCGCTCGGCCATGGCCTTGGTGAAGGTGTACACGTCGGTCCAGCCGAGGGTCTGTGCGCGGAGGCGTCCGGCCTCGACGAGCTTCTCGGTGACCTCGTCGCGCCGCGCCTCGTCGGCGGCCGCGGCGACGGCGTTCGGGCCCTCCTTGCCGTGCACGAGCCGCGCGAGCCGCAGGACGCGGTTCAGCTCGGCCGGCTTGCGCGAGTCGAGCTCGGCCTCCCGCTGAACCGCATGCGCCCACTCCATCTCGGACGCCCAGTCGACGCGGTGGGTGAGCGGACCCTCCGTCCGGACGCCGCGGGCCGATCCGCCCACGTAGGCCGTCGACACGTGGACGACGTGCGGGTCGAGACCCGCCGCCTCCAGCGCGCCGTACAGCCCGAGCGCTCCCCCGACGTTCGTGTCGAAAGCCTCGTGGATCGGCAGGTCGAACGAGACCGCCGAGGCGCAGTGCACGGCCGCGTGCAGCGGCCCCAACTCGGCGAGCCGGGCGACGGCGTCCGGGTTGTCCTGCAGCCCCGCGAGGTCGCCCTCGACCACGTGGACGCGCCGCGCGAACTCCGCGCGGGCGGCGTCCACCCCGCGGTCTTCGACGAACGCGCGGAAGGCCGGCTTGGCGAGCAGCGCCTCCAGCCGTTCGGACGCCGGCCGCCCCCGCCGGGGACGGACGATCGCGACGACCTCGGTATCATCGGTGCGGTCGAGCAGGGCCAGCAGCACGGCCTGGCCGACGAAGCCGGTGGCTCCGGTGACGAGGACGCGGCGCGGGGTTCCCGGGGACGCGGGCGGGGTGAGGGACGTGGGCACGGAGCCTCCGGGGGTCAGCGGCCGCGCGGCGACCGAGCGAGCATTCGGTTTTCTCCGGAGTTACCGTAGTGGATCGTCTCGGGCGTGGCGACCGACACGTGGACGCGGCGGCCGCGGTCCTGCGCCCGGCGGTCAGCGCAGTTGCTGCGGCCAGCGCAGGTGCTGCCTTCAGCGCAGGTGCTGCTTCAGATACGTGATGATCCGGACGACGACCGCGTCGCGGTTCGGCCCGGTGAACTCGTGACCCGCGCCCGGCACCGTTATCAACTCCGCCGAACGGTAGGTCAGCAACGCCTGCTGGGAGTTCGCGATCGGGACGAGCGGATCGGCGTCCCCGTGCACGATCAGGACGTCGCGCTCATACGGCCTGATCGCGGCCGGGACGTCGATGGACGCCCCGTCCTCGAGGTACGTGCGGCTGAACGAGGACGCGCTCGGGGTGGCGCCCCCCGGGTTCTCGAGTTCGGCGCGGCAGATGTCGGGCAGGTTGAACGCGGGGGCGAGCAGCACGAGCCCGGCGAAGGCGTCCGGATGCTGGCCGGCCACCATCGCCGAGACCAGCCCGCCCTGGCTCTCGCCGAGGAGGAAGAGGTGGTCGCCGTCGACGTCCGGACGGGCGCGGATCGTGTCGACGACCGCGTTCAGGTCTTCGGTCTGGGTGAGGATCGACATGCTCGCGCGGTCACCGTCGCTGCGGTTGCCGACGCCCCCACCGCGGAAGTCGAACGCGTAGGCCGCGAACCCCTCCTGCGCGAGCCGCTCGGCATACGGGATCATGCCTGCGCTCGTGCCGTCGAGCCCGTGGGCCAGGATCACTGCGGGCAGCCGCTCGGGCCCCGACGTGGGCAGGAACAGGCGTCCGTAGAGGCGCTGGCCGTTGTAGTCGGTGATCAGGTCGCCGGCGGTGTAGGGCGGGGTGGGCGTCGGGGCGCCCGACCCGGTGCACGCGGCCAGCGACAGCAGGACGCCGACCGTCACGATCAGCGTGGACACCCTTCTCATCGCGCCCTCCCTCCCCGCACGCTCCGCCCGGACGCGAACCGCTGGCCCCACCCTGCCGCGCCGGGGGCGTCCGCACAACAGCCGGCAGGAAGCGCGCCAGGCCGCCTCCGCGCGGGGTTCACGGCGGGTTTCACGCCCGGTGTGATGGGCGGGTTTCACCGGAGGTCCTGGTGTATCGTCCCCGGCATGGCGACCGCACTGATCACCGGTGGCACGTCCGGAATCGGGGCGGCCTTCGCCCGCGCCCTCGCCGCGCGGGGCGACGACGTCGTGCTCGTCGCGCGCGACGCCGGACGCCTGGGCGAGTTCGCCGGCGAGCTGGAGCGCCGCCACGGCGTCCGGGTGGAGACGCTGCCCGCCGACCTGTCCGACCGGACGCAGGCCCAGGCGGTCGCCGACCGCCTGGCCGAGCCGGGGCGTCCGGTCGAGACGCTGGTCAACAACGCCGGGTTCTCCGTCGGGGCCATCCTGCTCGATCCGAGCATGGAGCGCCACGACCGGGCCGCCGAGGTGATGATGCGCAGCGTCCTGCTGCTGCAGGGCGCCGCCGGCCGGGCGATGCGCGAGCGCGGGCACGGCACGATCATCAACGTCGGGTCCGTCGCGGGCTACCTCGCGCAGGGCCACTACCCGGCGATCAAGAGCTACGTGCGCGTGCTGACCGAGTCGCTCGCCGTCGAGCTGGCCGGGACGGGCGTGCGCGTCTGCGTCCTGCTGCCGGGCTGGGTGCGCACCGAGTTCCACGAGCGGGCGGGCATCAAGGGGTCGTCGATCCCCGGCCCGTTGTGGCTGGACGCCGACCGCGTCGTCGCCGCCTGCCTCGCGGACGCCGACCGCGGCCGCGTCGTCTCGGTGCCGTCGCGCCGCTTCCGCGTGATCGCGGGTGCGCTGCGGCACGCGCCGCGTCCGTTCGTGCGGTGGGTGTCGGGCAAGCTGAGTTCGGCCCGCCGCCACGAGCGCTGACCCGCGCCCACCTGAACCGCGACCACCTGACACGCACCCCCTGACCAGAACCCCGACGACCGAAGAAGGAGAGGCCCCATGGCGCCCGACGTGAAGCATCAGAAGTGGTGGGGCTGGGGCGCCGACGGCGTCCCCGAGTTCAACTACGCCAACAAGCCGGCGTTCGCGCCGTTCGTCAAGGAGAACCTGGGGCTCGACCTGGCGAACGCGCCGGTCGTCGGGCCGCCCTCGCTCGATGAGCTGAACGTGCCGGAGAGCCGGGCGTCCGAGGACGATCTCGCCGGGCTGCGCGCGATCGTCGGCGAGGAGAACGTCGAGCTCGACGACGAGGCGCGCATCGTGCACTGGGCGGGGCGCAGCGTCCGGGACCTGCTGCGGACGCGGCGCGGCGACTTCACGCGCGTCCCCGACGCCGTGGTCTACCCGGGCGACGAGGAGGAGACGCGGGCGCTGCTCGCGGCGGCGTCCGAGCGGAACTGGGTCGTGATCCCGTTCGGCGGCGGGACGTCGATCTCCGGCTCGCTGAACGCGCCGGACGCCGAGGAGCGCACCGTCGTCACCGTCGACCTGGGCCGCATGAACCGGGTGCTGGAGGTCGACGAGCACTCGATGCTGGCGCGGGTGCAGGCCGGCATCCTGGGGCCCGACCTCGAGGGCGCCCTGGCCGCGCGCGGCCTCACGATGGGCCACGTGCCCGACTCGTTCACCTATTCGACGCTGGGCGGCTGGGTGGCGACGCGGTCGTCCGGGATGCAGTCGGACAGGTACGGCGACATCGCCGACATCGTGAAGGGGCTGCGGCTGGCGCGTCCGGGGGGCGTGGTCGCGCTGCGCGACCTGCCGAGCACGTCGACCGGGCCGTCGGTGCGGGAGATGATCATCGGCTCCGAGGGACGCCTCGGCATCGTGACCGAGGTGACGATCCAGGTGCACCCGCTGCCGGAGCATCGCGACGTGATCGCGTACATGTTCCCGACGTGGGACAAGGCGCTGCTGTGCATGCACGCCGTCGCGCGGTCGGAGGCGCACCCGACGTTCACCCGCATCTCGGACGCCGCCGAGACCTCGTTCTCGCTCTCGACCCAGAAGGCGCCGACGACGACGCTGAAGAAGGCGTCCGCGTTCGGGCAGGAGAAGCTGTGGGACTTCCTGCGGCTCCGCGGCTGGGACACCGACCAGATGTGCTTGTCGTACGTGTGTTACGAGGGGTCGGCGAAGCACAACGCGCGCGAGAAGAAGATCGGGAAGGACCTGGTCGCGAAGCACGGCGGCATCGTGCTCGGCGGCAGTCCGGGGGCGCTGTACGACCAGAAGAAGTTCGACACGCCGTACCTGCGCGACTTCCTGCTCGACCGGCGCACCATCGGCGACGTCTCCGAGACGGCCGCCCCGTGGTCGAAGCTCGCGGCCGTCCACCGGCGCGTGCGCGAGGCGGCCGGACGCGCGTTCGATCAGATCGGACGCCAGGGCTTCATCATGTGCCACATGTCGCACTCCTACCACGCGGGGGCGTGCCTGTACTTCACGTTCGCGTTCGTCCTCGGGGAGGACGCCGACGACCTCGCCCAGTACGACGCCGTGAAGTCGGCGATCCAGCAGTGCTTCATCGACTGCGGGGCGACACTGTCGCACCATCACGGCGTCGGGACCGAGCACAAGCCCTGGATGGCCCAGGACCTCTCCGAGCCCGGCGTCGATCTGATGGCCGGCCTGTTCCACGCCGCCGACCCGGGTGCGAACCTGAACCCGGGGAAGGTCATCGACTGAACGTTTCTATGCTGCCCAATCCACCCTGGGGTGTGGGTTCTGTCACACGCCCCCGGATCGCAGGCACCGGACGGCGACGCAATCCACGGGGACGCCGCCGGCGTCCGGCCTAAACCGCGACACACCGGCGCCCGCGGCGTCCCAGTCGATTTGCCACCACCCGATGAGGGTCTCCTCGCGAGCGTGAGCGAGAATCTCGCGGGCAACCTTCATCGAGTGGCGGCAAATCGACTGCGCGGGTGCGAGCCGCCCAGCGGACGCCCACGGTGCGGTCGTCCGGACGCCTGGGCGGCATCCCCGGACGCGATCGCCCAGCGCGCGGTCGAATCGCGCGCCATCGCCCCGGACGGGACCGTGCCCGACCGGGATCAACCGCTAGCGACCCACTCAGGGCGGGAGGCGTCCAACCCACACCGGCGTCCCGGCCCATGCTGTGTGACATCATCCACACCCCAGGGTGGATTAGGCAGCATAGAAACGCACTCAGGCGGCCTCGAACGTCCCCCGATCGCGGTAGAGGTCCACGCTCTCGCGGAGGGCGGCGAGCACGTACGGGGGGAAGTCCATGCCCTGCTCGCTCGCCCAGAGCAGCCGGGCCTCGAGGCGTCCGATCTCTTTGGCGTACTGCTCCAACTGCTCGTCGAAACCGAGCTTCGTGATCACCTCGCCCATCTGAGCCTTGTAATCGTTGCTCCGGTTCGTCCCGACGAGCGCGTAGCTCGTCTTCCGCAGCAGGCGCGCGAGATACAGCTGCCACGGACGCAGTCCGTCCTGCACGAGCTTTTCCGCCGACATGCGATAGAACGCGAAATGCCCGGGCTCCTGCCGCTTGATGGGGTTGATGATCGTGCGGGCGACAGCCTTCTCTCCCATTTCCAACAATTGCTTGCTGAACGAGTTGTACGCCATCACCGCCTGCCGCTCAGTCGAGGCGCCGGTCAGATAATAAATGCACCGCACGACATCATGAATCGGCTCGAAATGCGCCAGCGCCCCCAGCGCCTTGAGCCCCATCTTGACCTCGAGATACGGCTCGGCGGGCGCGAGACCCATCTCGTCTTTCAGCCGGTCGAGAATGTAGCCGTGGGCCATTTCCTGGTCGTACCAGACGTCTTGATAGAAGACCCGGTCGACCTCGCTGGCGTGCGGCAGGATCGTCAGCAACTCCAGCACGTTGCGGTCGACCTCGAGCTCGACGCGCGCCAGATAGTCCAGGACGCCCCCGAACTTCTCGCGCATCAGCGCCGGGTTCTTCACGGTGAAGTCCGCCGAGTCCATCCGGATCGGCGGGTGCTCGTCGCCCAGCTTGAGCACGTGCTCCATGAGTTGGGTGTCGGTGATGACGCTCGGCATGGCGTCAGTCTAGGCAGAACGATCGTTCTAGTGGCGCGTGAATTCCGCGCGTCGGACCGTGAAAGATCCCCGCCCGGACGCCGCGGGTGCGGCCGAGCGGGGTCTTCTCCCCCGGCGAACCCGGGTCAGCTCGGACGCACCGCCCGCGCATACCCGGCGACCGGGCCGATCCAGCCCTGCGGGTCGACGAAGCCGGCGCCGACCTTCACCGAGAAGTGCAGGTGCGGCTTGGTCACCGAGCCGGTCGCGCCGGTGTAGCCGATGAGCTGCCCGGTCCGGACCGACTGCCCCTTCTTCACCACGAAGCGCGACAGGTGCAGGTACCGCGTCGACACCGACCCGAACTGCCCGTGCGTCACGTACAGGCTGTTGCCGCCGCCGGTCGTCCAGCCGGCGTAGCTCACGACGCCGCCGGCGGCGGCGGCCACGGGCTGGCCGGCCTGGTTCCCGAGGTCCACCCCGTTGTGCAGCACGTTCGCCCGCGTCACGGGGTTGTTGCGCATGCCGAACCCCGACGTCGGCGACCCGTTGGTGCCGGCCGGCTGCATCATCCGGTAGCCGGCGCGCGGTGCGATCGCCACGGACGCCGACGAGACCACGCGCGGCGCAGCGACCGTGGTCGTCGGCGCGCAGGTGTAGGACGCCGCGATGTACCGCGACGTCCCGATCTTCAGCCACGAGCCCGAGGGCGTCCCGGTGACGCGCGCGCCCGACGCCAGCGTGCCGACCTTCGCATACCGCGTCCCGGGACCGCTGCGCACATTGAGGGACGCCGTCTTGCAGACCACGCGGGTGACGGTCGCGGCCTCGGCCGGGACGGGCGCCGCGATGGCGGCCCCCGCGGCTACCAGGGCGAACGCGGCGAGGCGCGCCACGAAGCGGTTCTTACTGAGAGTTGCTGACAAGGGTGCGATCCTTCCTGAGAAGCGGCAACGCCGCTGGACGGGTCGTGCCCGCGGCAACGCGGTGGGAAGGCACTCGTCCGTTGGTTAGCGACATGCTGTCTCTAACGGAATGCTCAGGGGTCTTTTAACAACTCACTGCTCCGACCCGGTCCCCGCCCGGCACCAGAGCCTGCGACCACGGCTCTTATCCGGCTGCGTGGACCGCTGCCGCAATGCGCCCGGCGACGACGGGCTAGCCTCGGGGCAGGCGTCCGACGAAGGAGTCCGCATGAGCATCATCGTCACCGGCGGGGCCGGTTTCCTGGGCAGTCGCGTGATCGCCGCGCTGCTCGCGCGCCCCCAGGGTTTGCTTCCGTTTCGGAAGCAGACCCAAGTCCCCACGGACCCGCGCGGGACCGACGCCCACCAGACCCGCCAGGCCCCCGAGGCCCCGGGCCCGCGGACGTCGTCGGAGGAGGCGTCCCTCGAGATCGTGTCGCTCGATCAGGCCGATTGCCCGGTGGCCGACCCGCGCGTGCGATCGGTGCTGGGCGACGTCACGGACGCCGAGCTCGTGAACTCCCTCGTCACCGCGGAGACGGAGGCGATCTTTCACCTAGCGGCCGTCCTGAGCGGGGGCTCGGAGGGGGATTTCGACCTGGCGATGCGCGTCAACGTCGACGGGACGCGCGCGCTGCTGGAGGCCGCCCGCCGGGCGGGGTCGCGTCCGCGGTTCGTGGCGGCGAGCTCGCTGGCCGTGTTCGGCGGCGCGGTGCCGGACGTCGTGCCGCCCGAGTGGGCCACCCAACCCAAGTCGACGTACGGCGCGACCAAGGCGATCGGCGAGCTGCTGGTGAACGAGTACACGCGCAAGGGGTTCGTCGACGGGCTGGTGTGCCGGTTGCCGACGATCTCGGTGCGGCCGGGGCGTCCGAACTCGGCGGCGTCCTCGTTCGCGAGCGGGATCATCCGCGAGCCGCTGGCCGGCGAGGCATCCGCGTGCCCGGTTCCGCTGGACACGCGCCTGTGGCTGTCGTCGCCGGACGCCGCCGTCGCGAACCTGGTCCGCGCGCTGGAGGCACCCGGCGAGGCGGTCGGCCCGTGGCGCGTGCTGAACCTGCCCGGACTCTGCGTGACCGCCGCCGAGATGCTGGACGCCCTCGAGCGCGTCGCCGGCGCGGACGTCCGGGCGCTCGTCGCGCTCGAACCCGACGAGCGCATCATGAGCATCGTCTGCTCGTGGCCCGGCCAGTTCGACGTGGACGCCGCCCTGCGGCTCGGCTTCACACAGGACGCGAGCATCGACGACGTCGTCCGGCAGTACCGCGACGAGACCGGGCGTCTCGACTGAGCCCGGTCGCCTCGCGGTCGCTGTGGCACGCGGTCCGTTCACTTAACAGAGCTCCCAGGATGGCGAAGTGAATTAATGCGTCGCTTCGTCGGCGCCGCGTCCGAGACCGAAGAACATGCGGACACGTCCGGACGGCCCACCGTCGATCTTGAACAATCATCGGCACCCTCTTCCTGAACTTGGCGACAAATGGCAATCCATTGCGCTTTTAGTCGCGCCCGGTTCACTGTCCTTTTGCGAGATCGATTGGGCGAATGGAAATAGAGCGTTTACATTCGGCGAAACTCGTCGAACCGGCTCGAATGCCGCGCTCATTAGGACCATCGCATGACATTTCGCTCAGCCCCGTCATCCTCGCGCGTCTCGCCAACAACTCATCCGCAGCCCTCACGGAAGAACAAGAGCGAAGCTCAGCAGGGATTAGCACCTGATAATTCTTTGATCTCTTCGCAGCGCAGCCCCGCGCTCTCCCGACGTCGCCTGGTGGGGTTGGGGCTCGGGCTCGCCCCGCCGCTTGCGATCGGCCACGAGGTCGTGATGGCGCCCGAGGCCACCGCGGCACCGACGATCGACCTGGCCTCTCGCTACGGGGTTCTTCCCGGTCGGAACGTCACCGCGGCCGTCAACCGGGCCATCGCGGCGCATCCCGGGGCAACCCTGGTGCTGCGTCCTTCGGCCACCCCCTACCTGGTGGACGCCGTGGCATCCATCAAGCTGGCCACCGCCGGCACCCGCTTGGTGCTCACCGGGGCGACCCTGAAGGTGATCCCCAACGCCGCGACCAATTACGCGGCCGTGCTCATGACGGCGCCGAATACGGCCGTCATCGGCGGACAGATCATCGGAGACGTGCGTACCCACCGCGGCACCACCGGCGAGTGGGGCCACGGCATCTCGATCCGGGAGGGCGCGCGGGGCGCACGCGTCGACAACGTCCGGATTGCCGAATGCTGGGGCGACGGCATCTATGTCAACGCGCCGAATCAGACAGGAATCACGATCAATCGGGTCCGCTGCGACTACAACCGGCGACAGGGCATTTCCATCGTCGCCTCCACCGGAACGCGCATCACGAAGTCGACCATGTCGAACACCGGCAAGATCAAGGTCACCGCCCCCGGTTTCGGGATCGATGTCGAACCCAATCCCGGTCGCGGCAACGTCGAGGGCCTCGTCGTGGAGGACTGCACGATGTCCGGCAACCTCAACGGCGGGGTGTGCCTGGTGCAAGTCGCGAACTCCACTTCTCGCGCGACGTTCACCCGCTGCACGATCACCGGCAACGGACGCCGCGGCGTCCTCTCCGTCGTCGGCGGACGTGGCCCGGCGCTCTGGACGGTCCGCGACTCGGTCGTGGAGCGTAACGGCGGGGTTGGCGTCGAGTGCCGCTCCGCCGGACTGGTTTTGCTGCGCAACCGCATCGGCGCGAATCACGCGGGCGGTCTCAACCTGCTGGCCCCGGCCGCCGTCACCGGAGGGTCGGTGAGCGGCAACACGGGCACGGGTCTCACGGCGTCCGCGGCCGCCGCTGGATCGGTGATCCACGGGGTGACGTTCAGCCGCAACAGCGTCAGCGGGGTCCACACGGCCGGCCGACTGGTGATGGATGGGTGTGTCGCTACCGCCAATGGGCAGTACGGCTTCGCGCTGCTGGAGGGGTCGGGCGGCTCCGTCCTGACGCGGTGCCGCGCCGAGATGAACTCGCGAACTCAGGCGAAGAGCGAGTTCACGGTGCGTTCGCGCTCCTCGCTGCTGTACTGCACGAGCTACCCCAAACCGTCCCGCACGGCACCGTCGTCGACGCATTCCTGGTATGTCACCAGAGCCGCCGCGGGCATGACGTTCCACCAGTGCGTCGGCCAGGTGGGCACCAAGTCGCACCTGTATGTCGAACCCGGCAC
>CALMAD010000339.1 GCA_937859105.1 uncultured Propionibacteriaceae bacterium | reverse complement strand
CCTGCGGGCTGGACGCCTGCCAGACGGCCAGGTCGGCGTCCTTCCCGGCGGCGAGGCCGCCCTTGGCGCTCAGGCCGACGATCTCGGCGGGCCGCACCGACATCCAGTCGGCGACGCGCTCGAGCGACACCCCGCGGCGCGTGGCCTCGTCGAGCATCGCGGTGAAGCCAACCTGGACGCCCGCGATGCCGCCCCACGCCTGCTGCAGGTCGCCGTCGCCGGCGAACTTGCGCTCGGCCGTCGCGGGGGAATGGTCGGTGACGACGATGTCGATGACGCCGGCCAGCAGGGCGTCCCACAAGGCGTTCCGGTTGCCGTCGTCTCGGATCGGCGGGCAGCACTTGTACTGGGGCGCCGCGTCGGGGATCGACTCGGACGCCAGGCACAGGTAGTGCGGGCACGTCTCGGCGGTGAGCGGCAGTCCCTCGGCCTTGGCCGCGGCGACGAGGTCGGCGCCCTGCGCGCTCGACAGGTGCAGGATGTGCGTCCGGGCGCCCGTCTCGCGGCAGGCCGCGATCACCTCGGTGATGGCCGCAACCTCGGCGCGGTCGGGGCGCGAGAGCAGGAAGTCGGCGTAGGCCCGGGACGCCGGCGCCGGCGCGGCCTCGATCGTCGCCCGGTCCTCGCAGTGGACGATGTGCAGCCCGCCGAACCCGGCGATCTCCCGCTGGGCGGCGAGCAACTGGGCTCGGTCGAGCGGCTCGAACTCGTCGACCCCGCTGGGCAGCGTGAACGACTTGAAGCCGAAGACGCCGGCGTCCCACAGCTCTTCGAGGTGGCCCAGGTTCTGGGGCACGGCGCCGCCCCAGTAGCCGAGGTCGACCGACAGCTGGCCGCGCGCCGCCTCGCGCTTGGTCGCGAGCGCGGCGGGCGTCGTCGTGGGCGGGACCGAGTTCAGCGGCATGTCGAGCACGGTCGTCACGCCGCCCAGGGACGCCGCCCGCGTCCCGGTGGCGAAGCCCTCCCACTCGGTGCGGCCGGGCTCGTTGAGGTGGACGTGCGTGTCGACGGCCCCCGGCAGCAGGACGTCGTCGGGCCCGAGCGCGACGTCGGCCGCCGGGTCGGCGCCTGGGGTGACGGCTGCGATGACGCCGTCGGCGACGGTGAGCGTCGCGGCCTGGACGCCGTCGCCGAGGGCGGCGCGCTGGGCTGAGATCGTGAAGGTCGGCATCGGTTGCCCTCTCGCTGGAGGCCGGATCGGGGCGGTCCGGGTGGCGTGTATCGCCGCGTCCATTATGAAACGATCCGTTCATCGGCGCACCAGGGAGTCCATTTCTCCACGGTGTGGACGCGGTAACGCCCTTGAAACATCCGTAGCGCACACTCCTGATCGAGAAACAACCGTTTCAGAGCACCGGACAGCAACCGTTTTGCAGCACTGAGGAGATCCCGTGTCCGAACCTGCCGCCCAAGGCGCCGCCGTCGCGCCGGACGAGGCCATCTACATCGGCCCCGACTATGCCCCGCAGCTCACCAACGACGACCTGGCTCCGCTCGTGAAGCAGAAGTGGACCTGGTACAACATCTTTGCGTTCTGGATGTCCGACGTGCACTCCGTCGGCGGCTACGTCACCGCCGGCAGCCTCTTCGCGCTCGGCCTGGCGAGCTGGCAGGTGTTCGTGTGCCTGCTGGTGGGCATCACGATCGTCATGGCGCTGGCGAACCTGGTCGCCAAGCCGAGCCAGGTCGCCGGGACGCCGTACCCGGTCATCTCGCGCTCGCCGTTCGGCGTCCGGGGGGCGAACATCCCGGCGATCATCCGCGGCCTCATCGCGGTCGCCTGGTACGGCATCCAGACGTTCCTGGCGTCCGAGGCGATCATGATCGTCTTCCTGCGCCTGTGGCCGGGCCTCATGCCCTACGCCGACCGCGAGCAATACGGCTTCGTTGGCCTCTCTGCTCTCGGTTGGGTCTGCTTCATCATCTTGTGGGTCGCCCAGGCGTTCGTGTTCTGGCACGGCATGGACAGCATCCGCAAGTTCATCGACTGGGCCGGCCCCGCCGTCTACGTCGTCATGTTCGTGCTGGCCATCTACCTCGTCGGCCGCGCCGGGCTGCAGAACATCGACCTCGCCCTCGGGGGCGTCTCCAAGACCGGCCTGGAGGCCCTCGGCACCATGGCGATCGCGACGTCGCTGGTCGTGAGCTACTTCTCGGGGCCGCTGCTGAACTTCGGCGACATCAGCCGCTACGGCAAGAGCTACCAGCAGGTGAAGCGCGGCAACTTCTGGGGGCTGCCGGTGAACTTCACCTTCTTCTCGCTGCTCACCGTGCTCTGCGCGGCCGCGACGATCCCGGTCTTCGGCGAGCTCATCACCGACCCGATCGCGACGGTCGCGCGCATCGACAACACGTACGCGATCCTGCTCGGGGCGCTCACCTTCGCCACGGCGACGGTCGGCATCAACATCGTCGCGAACTTCATCTCCCCGGCGTTCGACTTCTCGCACGTGAACCCGCAGAAGATCTCGTGGCGCACCGGCGGCATGATCGCGGCCGTGGGATCGGTGCTGCTGACGCCGTGGAACCTCTACTCGAACCCCGAGGTCATCCACTACACGCTCGACGTGCTCGCCGCCTTCACCGGGCCCCTGTTCGGCATCCTCATCGTCGACTACTACCTGGTGAAGAAGCAGAAGGTCGTCGTCGACGACCTCTACACGCTCGACCCGAACGGACGCTACTACTACCGCAACGGGTTCAACCCGCGCGCGATCTGGGCGCTCGTGATCGGCGGCGTGATCACGCTGGCGATCGTCGTCATCCCGGTGGAGCCGCTCGCCACGATCGCGGACCTCTCGTGGTTCATCGGCGCCGGGCTGGGGTCGCTGGCGTACTACCTGCTGCCGGAGTACCGGCGTCCGGCGGCCGAGCCGGTCGAGGACGCCGTGAACGTCCGCGCCTGAGCGGCGCGGACGCGCGGGGCGGCCCTCTGAGAGGATC
>CALMAD010000338.1 GCA_937859105.1 uncultured Propionibacteriaceae bacterium | reverse complement strand
CGCCCCCCTGCCGCTGCCCCCTGGCCCCGCGCGGCCCCTCGCCGCGCGCCCCGCCCCGGGCGGGCGACTCTCGCCTCACCCCGTGCGGACGAGACTTCCCCCTCCCCCCCCCGTGCATCCCCTCACCCCGCGCAGCCCCTCGCCCCTGCGAACGAGGGGTCTCTGCTCGTCGAGAGATCTTGTCAGAGCGTCGCGCGGCGCCATCCGTTGCGCACTCGTTCGCAATCGGCGTCCCACCCAGGCCGGTGCGCGCGTCCCCCGCTCGGACGCCGTGGCCACACCCAACCCCCCGAGCCCGCGACCGGCCGACAGAATCCACACCAGAGTGTGGAGAACGTCAGGTAGAAACGCACACGGCAACCGAGTTCTGGTTGAACAATCAACCGGCTAATATGAGTCCTGATGACTACGACGACCGCAGCCACCAGAACGACCACCCCCCACACCCCCCGCACCCCGACGCGCATCGTCCTGCCTCAGGTCGCGCGCGGGTTCGTCATGGGCGCCGCCGACATCGTCCCCGGCGTCTCCGGCGGCACGATCGCCCTGGTCCTCGGCATCTACCGCCAGCTCATCGCGGCGCTGCACACAGCGTCCAGCGCGGCGCGCGCACTCCTGACGGGCCAGCCGCGCGAGGCCCTCGCCCACCTGCGCGCCGTGCCGTGGCTGTGGCTGGGCAGCCTCGGCGCCGGCATCCTCACGGTGATCGCCGTCCTGTCCGGACCCATGGAGGCCGCCCTCCGCGCCTACCCCGAGCAGTTGGCCGGGCTCTTCGTGGGCCTGATCGCCGCCGCGGTCGTCCTCTGCTGGCGACAGCTCACCGGCACGACGCCCGCGAAGCTGGCGCTGGCCGCGGCGTCCGCCGTCGCGACGTTCGTGCTGCTCGGCCTGGCACCCTCGGGCACGGGCGGCTCGGAGGGGGCCCCGTGGTGGGTGTTCTTCGGCGCCGGCGCGATCGCCATCTGCGCGATGATCCTGCCCGGCATCAGCGGGTCGTTCCTGCTCGTCCTCATGGGGATGTACGCCCCCGTCATCGGCGCCGTCGCCCACCGCGACGTCGGCACGCTCGCCGTCTTCGCGCTCGGCTGCGCGACCGGCCTGGCGCTGGCGTCCAGCGCGTTGCACTGGCTGCTGAACCGGTTCCACGACGCGGTGCTCGCGGCGATGATCGGCCTGATGGTCGGCTCGATCCGCATCCTGTGGCCCTGGCCGTACGGCCTCGACAGCACCGAGATCGCGCTCCCCTCGCCGGACGCCGCCCTCGTGCCAACCCTGCTCGGCATCGGCGGCTTCGCGCTCGTCCTCACCCTGGACGCCGCCGCCCGCCGCCTGCGCGGCGCGACCGCCGGCTCCGAGGCCTGAGCAAGCACCCGACGCCCACCCCGGACGCCGCCCGCCCCTGTTCAGAGGCCCAGTTCGCGCACCAGCCAGCCGCCGAACCCGTCGCACAGGGCCAGCGCGAGCACCGGATCGACGCGCCCCGACCAGCCGAGCTCGACGGCGTCCGCCATCTCCTCGGCGCGCTCGGGATGCAGGCGCGCGAAGACGAGCGCCATCGTCGTCGGCTCGGACGTCCACCCGCCCCATCGCGGCATGACCAGGGCGAACGCGAGGCGCGCGAGCCGGCGTCCGGCCGAACGGCACAGGGCCTCGGCGTCGCCCGACTCGGCCTCGGGCAGGACCGCGCGGAGGCGTCCGAGCGCCGCGGGCGCGGTCTTTTGGATGCCGAGCGCCAGCGCGCGCGTCGGCCGGGGCCGCGGGATCTCCTCGCCGAGGTCCTCCCCCCAGACCGGGGCGCACAGCACCCCGAGATGGAAGCCGGCATCGTGCATCTCCGCCGGGTCGGTCAGCTCGGCCACCGATCCAATGAGTACCCCCAGGCCGCGCACCGACTCGTGCAGCTCGTCGAGCGTCGCCCCGATGGACGCCGCCCGCTCGCGGTCGGCGGGGGTCACGTCGTCGCGGAGCGACACCTGGGCGTCCAGGTCGGACGCGCCGGGCACAGCCGCCCCCCGGACGACGCTGCCGTACAGGTAGATCGAGTGCACCCGCTCGCCGAACGCCCGCCGGACGAACGCGATCAGGTCGTCCACCACCGGACGGAACGCCCGCCCGATCAGCTCCGCCGACCCTTCCCGCAGGATGCGCCCGTGCGCGTCGATGCCCCGCTGATGCTCCGCCCGGACGATGATCGACAGGTCGTGCACGTCCTGCGGCCGCATGGACAGCCCGGTGTGGAACGACCGCTGCACCCGGGGCGCCAGGCACGGCACGACGCGCTCCAGCCAGCCGTCCACCACCTCACCCTCCTCGCGCACGGACGGATCCTCGACCGCGAGCAGCGACACCTCCGGGCTCTCCCCGAGCGCCGCCCGCGCGCCGTCCAGGTCGGCCACGGCCACGTCCAGATTGCGGTGGGGCCGCGTCTGCTCGCCGACGAGCGCGTCGGCGCCCCAGCCGCCGGTCACGGCATGCCTGACGCCCGCCGCCGCGAGCGCCGCCGACACCTCCGCCACGTCCGCCGGCTTCATCGGTCGCGCCTCAACCCGCGCAGGAACCCCGCGCCCCAGCACATCTGCATCACCCCGACGACCGGCGGCACCCACGCCCGCGCGCGGGGCGGCAGCGACCGGTCCATCCGCAGGGCCGCGACGCCCAGAAACGCGGCGTAGACGGCCGGCGCGGCGAGCCCCGCAGCGAGCCAGCGGCGTCCGGTGGCCAGCCCGGCCAACCCGGCGACCGTGCCGACGGAGAGCCCGACGACGCTCGCCGGGGGCACCAGATACCGGACACTCGCCGTGTCGGGGTTGCGCCGGATCACCTCCCGCCGCCACTGCCCCGTCGCGAAGAACTGCCTGGCCAGGGCCTTCATCGTCGAGCGCGGCCGGTACGTCACCCGCATCCGCGGCGTGAACCAGACGGTCTCGCCGGCCTGGCGCAGGCGGTAGTTGAGGTCCCAGTCCTGCGCGCGGTGCAGGGTCTCGTCGTACCCGCCGGCCGCGGCGAGGGCGTCCTTGCGGAACGACCCGAGAAAGACGGTGTCGGCTGGCCCCTCGGCCGACGACGCCAGGTGGAACGTCGACGCCCCGAGCCCCAGCGGCGAGTTGTAGGCCGCGGCGACGGCCTGCTCGAACGGGGTGCGGCCGCGGGCGTCCATGATGCCCCCGACGTTCGCCGCGCCGGTGCGGCGCAGCGTCTCGACGGCGATCTCGATGTAGCGCGGGGCGAGTTCGCCGTGCCCGTCCACGCGGACGACGATGTCGTGCCGGGACGCCGCGATCGCCAGGTTCAGGCCCGCCGGCGTCCGGCCGGTCGGGTTGTCGACGACGACGAGCCCCGGGTGCTCGGACGCGAGGGCGCGGGCGACCTCCAGCGTCCGGTCGCGGCTCGGGCCGACCGCCAGCACGACCTCCAGCTCGCCGGGATACCCCTGGTCGTAGACCGCTTCGACGGCGCCGCGCAGGTCCGGCTCCTCGTTCAGAACCGGCATCACGACGCTCACGGCCGGCCAGGGGTCGATGGGCACGTCGGCGGTCCTTTCGCAGCGGGTCTCTGCCATGATGTCATGCGTCCCTCAGCAGATTGGAGCCAGCATGGGCGTGTCGAGGCGCGCATTCCTCGCCGGCGCGGCAGCCACGGCCGCCCTCGCCGGGTGCGGACGGGCTCCGGTGGACATCCGGACGCCGACGGCGTCCCCGACCGGCCCGGTGCGCTCGCAACTCGCCCAGATCATGGACGCCTACGCGGCGAACACCGACCGGCTCGGCCTCGCGCTGCGCGACCTCACGTCGGGGAAGGACTTCGAGTTCCGCGGCGACTACTCCAGCCAGAGCGCGTCCATGGCGAAGGTCATGATCGTCGCCATGGCCCTCCGAAAGGCGGCCGCCGACGGCGGCGAGTTGCCGTTCGAGCGCATGACGCAGGCGTCCAACGCGATCATCCACTCCGACAACGACTCCGCGGACGCCCTATGGGCCTACGCCGGCGGCCCCGACGCCTACCAGATGCTCGCGAACGAGCTCGGCATGACGCAGACCCATCGCGATCCCGACAAGGACTTTTGGAGCTGGACGTGGACGACGCCGTCCGACCAGCGCCTGCTGATGGACCGCATCATGCACGGCACCCCCGCCCTCACCGTCCAGGATCGCTTCTACCTGCTCGACCTCATGAGCAAGGTCGAGCAGGCCCACACGTGGGGCGTGGGCGCGCCGAAGTCGACCGACGTGGACGTCTGGATGAAGAACGGCTGGGTCCAGTTCCAGAGCACCGACAACCTGTGGGCCGTGAACTCGATGGGCCACGTGCAGGGCGAGGGCCGCGATTACATCCTCGCGATGATGTGCCGGATGCCCACGTTCGAGGCCGGCAAGCAGTTGCTCAACGACATCGGCGGCGACGTGTTCGCCGCGCTGGGGTCCGGCAAGCTGGAGTGAGGGCGTCCCCGGAGCGGACGCCGAACCGGACGCCCGCGGCCCCCGGACGCCGTCAGCCCTGCTGGGCCGCGCGCACCTTCTCGCCCTTGGCGAGGGCGGTCGCGCGCAGGTCGGCCTGGAAGGCCACCATCTTCTCGCGCAGCCCGTCGTCGGACGCCGCGAGGATCCGCACCGCCAGCAACCCCGCATTGCGGGCGCTGCCGATGGCCACGGTAGCGACCGGGACGCCTGCCGGCATCTGGACGATCGACAGCAGCGAGTCCATCCCGTCGAGGTACTTCAGCGGCACCGGGACGCCGATCACCGGCAGCGGGGTCAGCGCGGCGAGCATGCCGGGCAGGTGCGCGGCCCCGCCCGCGCCGGCGATGATCACCCGGAACCCGTTCTCGTGGGCCGAGCGGCCGAACGCGACCATGTCCTCCGGCATGCGGTGCGCGCTCACGACCTCGGCGGAGTAGCTGACCCCGAACTCGGCCAGCGCCGTCGCGGCGGCCTCCATCGTGGGCCAGTCGGAGTCGGAGCCCATCACGATGCCGACGTCAGCCATCAGCGGATCCCTTCCAGATAGTCGGACGCCGCCCGCGCGGCCCCCTGGACCGTCGCGACGTCGTCGCCGAACGTGGTGACGTGCCCGACCTTACGGCCGGGCCGCACCCCCTTGCCATACAGGTGCACCTTCACCGCCGGGTTCTCCCGCCACACCTCGGCGAGTTCGCCGAACAGGTCGTGCCGGTCGCCCCCGAGCACGTTGCTCATGACGACGACGGGCGCCCGGAGGTCGGTCGGCCCGAGCGGCAGGTCGGCGACAGCCCGGAGGTGGTTCTCGAACTGGCTCGTCACCGCCCCCTCGATGCTCCAGTGACCCGTGTTGTGCGGACGCATCGCCAGCTCGTTGACGACCACCCGCCCGTCCGGGTGCTCCATGAGCTCGACCGCCAGCAGTCCGACGACGCCGAGGGCGTCCGCGATCTCGATCGCCATCGCCTGCAACCCGGACGCCCGCCCCGCGTCCATGCCGGGCGCCGGCGTCGTCGTCTCGTGGCAGATGCCGTCGCGCTGGACGGTCTCGCTGACCGGGTACACGGCCGTCTCCCCGCCCGGACGCCGCGCCACCAGCACCGACAGCTCGCGCACGAACGGCACGAACTCCTCCGCCAGAATCACCGGCCGCGGGACGCCGCCCCCCTGCCCCTCGGCCGCGGACGCCGCGCCCTCGGCCCCGGACGCCGCGTCCTCGGCCTCAGCCTCTGCCTCGAGGCGCTCGGTCGGGCCGAGCTCGTGGGTGATCGCCTCGAACGGCTCGGACGCCTCCTCCGGCGAGCCGACCTTCCAGACGCCCTTGCCGTCGTAGCCGCCCCGCGACGTCTTCGCGATGACCGGCCACCCGTGCTCGGACGCGAACTCCGCCAGCTCGGCCGGGCTCGCGACCACGCGCCACGCCGGGCACGGGACGCCGAGCGCCGTGAGCCGCTCGCGCATGACCGC
Organism: uncultured Propionibacteriaceae bacterium; assembly: GCA_937859105.1. Taxonomy (GTDB): domain Bacteria; phylum Actinomycetota; class Actinomycetes; order Propionibacteriales; family Propionibacteriaceae; genus Propioniciclava. Next base: position 1,201 of record CALMAD010000338.1, on the reverse strand, counting down.
CTTGTCCTGGGCGTGCACGAGCGCCGACGGCCCCGGACGCACCGCGATGCCGCGCCGCTCTAGGTTCTCCAGCAGCGCGGTCGGGACGTGCTCGTGATCGAACGTGACCACGTCGCAACCGGCGGCGAAGGCGTCCAGTTCGGCGGCGTCCGTGTAGTCGCCGACGGTGGTGCCGGGCACCACCTGCGCCGCCGACGTCTCCGGCCCTTCCGCGAACAGCCGCACGTCGAGCCCGAGCGGGGTCGCCGCCTCGTGCAGCATGCGGGCCAACTGGCCCCCGCCGATGATTCCCACGATCGTCACAGCACGGCATCGTATTCGCCGCCGCGCGGCCCGCCGAATCGTGCCAAGATGACGACATGACTGCACACATCGTGGCCATGGGCGGCGGCGGTTTCGGTCCCTCCCCCCTCGGCGCCCCGACCAATCTCGACCGCTACCTCGTCGAGCTGACTGGCAAGCGCAGCCCGCTGGTGTGCTTCGCCCCGACGGCATCGGCGGACGACCCGCAATACATCAACAAGTTCCTCGTCGCCTACGGCACGCTCGGCGTCCGGGTGATGGTGCTCACCCTGTGGCAAGACGCGGCCCGCTCCGTCGAGCGGCTCGCGGACGCCGACCTGCTGGTCGTCGGCAACGGCGGCACGGTGAACCTGCTCGCGCTGTGGAAGGCGCACGGGGTCGACCGGGTCGTCCGGCAGCGCTACCAGCAGGGCGACGACTTCGTCATCGGCGGCATCTCGGCCGGCGCGAACGCGGTCTTCGAGGGTTTCGTCACCGACTCGTTCGGCCCGTTCCGCGCCGCGACCGGCGGGCTGGGGCTCCTGAAGGGCAGCTTCTGCTGCCACTTCGACGGCGAGGACGGCCGGGCGCCCTGCTACACGGACGCCGTCGCCAACGGCGACCTCGAGGGCGGGTGGGCCGCCGACGACGGTGCCGGCCTCCACTTCACCGACGGCAAGCTGGTGAAGTGCATCGCCGAGAAGCCGACGCAGCGGGTGTTCCGCATCGACCCGAGCGACCTGCCGACGTCGTCCGGCATCCTCACCGAACCCCAGCGCGTCGAGGTTCTCTGAAGCCCGCGGTGGCTCATGGCGGACAGTTTGCGTCCGCAATCTCCCGCGATCGCAGGCTTTCTGCACCGTCCCGCGCGAATGCTGTGGCTTGCTCACACCTCGTGAGCAAGCCAGATCGGAAGAGC
>CALMAD010000337.1 GCA_937859105.1 uncultured Propionibacteriaceae bacterium | reverse complement strand
GGTACGCACCGGGCGCGGGTTAAGCCGGACGCCGCGAGCCCTACGGCTCGACGGTCACCTTGATCGCCTCGCCCTTCGCGACGATATCGAACGCGTCGAGGGCGTTCTCGAGCGGGATGTGCTTGGTGATCAGGTCCTTCACCGGCACCTGGCCCGTCGAGATGTACTCCAGCGCGCGCTTGTTGTGCTCGGGGGCCGAGCCGTTCGCGCCGTGGATGTGCAGCTGCCGGTAGTGCACCAGGTTGCTGTCGCACGTGATGGTCGGGTTGTTCTTCGGCAGGCCGCCGAAGAACGAGATCCGCCCGTTGCGCGCGGCCATGGCGAGCGCCTGCTCCTGCGTGATGTTCGCCGGGGTAGCGGTGATGATCACGTCGGCGCCGCGGCCGTCGGTCATCTTCATGACCTCCTCGACGACGTTGACCTGCGAGCTGTCGATCACATGGTCGGGGTGCACGGCCTCCGCCGACATCTTGAGCCGCTCGGCGTTGATGTCGACCAGCACGATCGTGCCGGCCTCGTGGACGCCGCGCGCGATGCGGATGTGCATACACCCGATCGGGCCCGCACCGAACACGACGACGAAGTCGCCGGGCTCGATGCCGAGCTGCTCCTGAGCGTTGATCGCGCAGGCGAACGGCTCGGCGGCGGACGCCTCGTCGTAGCCCACGTTCTCGGGGATCCGGTTCAGCCCGTCCACCTTCAGCACCTGCTCGGGGACGATCATGTACTCCGCGAAGCCGCCGTCGTACTGGTAGCCGACGGACGTCTGGTTCTCGCAGACCTCCATCCACCCCTTCTTGCACTCGTGGCACTCCCCGCAGGGGACGGCCGCGATGCTCTGCACGCGGTCGCCGACCTTGAAGCCGCCGAGCGCCTCGGAGCCCACCTCGACGACCTCGCCGGCCACCTCGTGGCCCATCGTGGTCGTGCCCGTGATGTTCACGTGACCGTTCTTGAAGATCTTCACGTCGGTGCCGCAGGTCGAACAGTTCTTGACCTTGATCTTCACTTCCTTGGGCCCGCATTCGGGCTCAGGCACATCCTCCAGGCGAACGTCGCCCGGGGCGTAGAACCTCAGCGCCCGCATCACGAGGCATCCTCCGGAGCGAGGAGCGCGAGAACCTCGTCGACGCTCGTGGCGCTGCGCAGCTTCTCGGCGCTGTCCGGGTCGGACAGGACGCCTGCCAGCGAGGACAGGATGCCGATGTGCTCATCGCTGTTCGACGCGATGGGGATGCACACGACGACCTGATGGCCGTTCCAGTCGACCCCGTCGGGGAACTGGAGGAAGGCGAGCGAGGCCTTGTGGATGTGGGCACGGCTTTCGTTTGTGCCGTGGGGGATCGCGAAGCCCTCGCCCATGTAGGTCGAGATCTGCTCTTCGCGGGCGTATATGCCGTCCAGGTACTCGGGGCCGGCAGCGCCGATCGCGACAAGCACGTCTGCGCACTGCTTGATGGCGTCTTGCTTGGACGCGGCCTTCAGGCCGAGCTTGACAGCGTCCGGGGTCAGCACTGACTCACTCAATGTTCTCTCCGTTCTTGATGGCGTTCTCAACGTTAGTGAATGCGGGGTCGCCCATGTAGATCTTGAAAGGAATCACCACGGCTTGGGGCGCCTGCTTCTTGGCCCGGTCCGCGAGCCCCTCCTGGGTGAGGACCAGTTGCGCGTCGTCGGGGATCTGGTCGACGGGGGTGTGCGCGACCTCGACCCCATAGGGGGCCAGCTTCTTCTTCATCTGCGCGGCGACCATGACGGAGCTGCCCATGCCCGCATCGCAGGCGATGATCAGCTTCCGCACGTCGCTGCCCTTGAGGGTCGTCTTCGCCGGGCCGGACGCCTCGGGCGCCGGCTGGGC
>CALMAD010000336.1 GCA_937859105.1 uncultured Propionibacteriaceae bacterium | reverse complement strand
TCAAGGTCACCCGCTCGGCGCTGCAGAACGCGGCGTCCATCGCGGCGCTGTTCCTGACGACCGAGGCCGTCGTCGCCGACAAGCCGGAGAAGGCCCCGGCCATGCCGGCCGGCGCCGACGGCGGCATGGGTGGCATGGACTTCTGATCCAGCCGCTCCCGAAACACCCGGACGCCCCCGCTCACGCGAGCGGGGGCGTCCTTGCGTGTGAGGCGCGTGGCGGCGGGCACCCCAGGTCACTTATAACGGTTTGATAACGGTGCTCAAACGATTCACTAAATCGTTTGAGCAGCCGCACTCTTCTGCTGAGGCGCGGGCGCCGAGGCCCGCTGGAGCGTAAGCAGCAGCCTCAGTTCGAAGGGGGACAGCGATGGTTCGACGCGGACTCGCCCTCGTGGCCTGCCTGGCCGTGATGGCGCCGCTTGTCCTGGCGGGGTGCAGCAGCCAGGACCGGGACGGATGGGACGGCACGGGCCCGGTGCCCATCAGCCTCTGGTCGCATTCGGCGGGCAATGAGGGCGAGATGAAGGTGATCTCCCGCATGATCACCGAGTTCAATGCTTCGCAAAGCGACTACGAGGTGGTTCGGCAGGACTTCCCGCAGGACGCCTACAACACGTCCGTGCAGGGTGCGGCGGCGTCCAATGACCTGCCGTGCATTCTGGATGTCGACGGACCGATCATGCCGAGGTGGGCGTGGAACGGTTGGTTGGTGCCGCCCGGCCTGACGGAGAAGGATGTCGCGAACTTCCTTCCGTCGACGGTCGGCCGCTACGACGGCCAGATCTACACGGTGGGCTACTGGGACGCCACGACCGCGCTGTTCTCGCGGCGGTCCGTCTTGGAGAGAAGTACGGCATCCGTATTCCCAGCGTGGATCGCCCGCGGACGGCGCAGGAGTTCGCAGAGGCGGAGCAGCGCATCAAGGCGTCTGGCGACTTCGAGTGGGCGGTCGACTGGGGCCCCAGCGACCAGAGCGAGTGGTACACCTATGCGTACTCGCCACTGCTGCAAAGCTTCGGGGGCGATCTCATCAACCGGGAGAACTACGAGACGGCCGACGGCGTCCTGAACAGTCCGAAATCCCTCGCGTTCGCCGAGTGGTTCCAGAAGCAGTTCACCGAGGGGTTCGCGCCGCGATCCAACGCCCAGGACCGCACCGAGTTCGAGAATGGGCGCGTCGCGATGCAGTACAGCGGCAACTGGAGCTACCTCAAGAACTACCAGGCCTTCGGTGATGACCTGGTGATTCTGCCGCCGCCTGATTTCGGGGCCGGCCCCAAGGTGGGCGTCGGCTCGTGGCAGTACGGCCTCACGCGCGCGTGCACCGCTCGACAGAAGGAGGGCGCCCTCGCGTACCTGCGGTTCTCGATGCAGGATCGCTACATCGCGGAGTTCTCGGATGTGACGTCGCTGATCCCCGCCACCACGACGGCGGCCGCGCAGACCACCGCCGGCTACTACGGGCCCGGCCAGCCGCTGGCCTTCCTCACCGAGATGTCACGCCGCTTCGGGTTGGTGCGTCCGCCCACGCCGGCGTATCCGGTGGTGAGTCAGGTCTTCCAGCAGCAATTCCAGGATCTCGTCGCAGGCAAGGCTCCTGAGCAGGTGCTCGAGCAATCCGTGCGGGAGATCGACGCCGACATCAACGCCGCCCGGTACAACCGGTGAGCCGAGGGGAGCCTTTCATGTCAACGACTGTCACCAAGGCGAACCCTCGTTCGCGCAATGTGCCGAAGCGCCCCGAATCTGTGGACGCCCCAGAAGAGAGAGCGGCCTTTTGGTTCCTCGCTCCCGCCGTCATCCTGCTGTTGCTGTTCCTCGTCGTCCCCGTCCTCATGTCGTTCGGGCTGGGCTTTACGAACGCGCGGCTCGGGTCCGCTTACGCCCCCGAGTTCGTGGGGTTGGCGCAATTCCTCCGCGCCCTGACCGCCGACCCGACGTTCTGGGCCGGCCTGCGTAACATCGCAGTCTTCGTGTTCGTGGTCGTGCCGGTGCAGGGCGGCCTCGGGCTGGTCCTGGCGCTGCTCGTCAACCAGAAGTTGCGAGGCGTCACCGCGTTTCGGGTGATGTTCTTCATGCCGGTGGTCACGTCGATGGTGGTCGTCGCGATGCTGTGGCGCTTCATGTACCAGCAGGACGGCCTCGTCAACGCCATCTTCGGCTTCAATGTGGACTGGCTGAAAGAGCCGTCAACGGCGCTCCCGGCCGTCATCGTCATGTCGATCTGGTAGGGGGTCGGGTTCCACATGATCCTGTGGCTGTCGGGGCTGCAGACGATCAACCATGACCTCTACGAGGCGTCCGCCCTGGACGGGGCGACCAAGTGGCAGCAGTTCCTCAACGTCACCCTGCCGGGGTTGCGGCCGACGTTCGTCTTTATCTTCATCACCATCACGATCTCCGCGTTCTCGCTGTTCACGCAGATCGACGTGGTGACCAGCGGCGGCCCCGCGAACGCGACGACCACGCTCGTCTACCACATCATTCAGATGGGTTCCGGACGCGGCGACGTCGGCTACGGATCGGCCCTGAGTCTGATCTTCTTCATCATCGTCTTGGCCGTCACGCTGCTCCAGCGGGCTCTCACCAAGGAGGACTAGAGCCATGAGCACTCAAACCCAGGCGGCCGCCGCCACGGTGCAGGCGCAACCCGTCACGAAAACGATCCGTGCGAGCGGGACCGATCGCGGAAATCCGTGGACCTATATCCCGCTGGTCTTGCTGTCGCTGACCTTCATTCTTCCGCTGCTGTTCATGATCAGTTCGAGCTTCAAACCGCGGAATCAGATCCTCAACGACCTCACGAGTTGGCGAGCGTTCGTCCCGGTGGGGGACCTGTCCATGGACAACTACGTCGGCGTCTTCGACCGCGTCCCGGTGGGCCAGTTCTTCCTCGTCTCGACCATCGTCACCGTGTCGATCGTGGTGCTGGGGCTCGTCGTGAACTCCATGGCCGGCTTCGCGCTGGCGCGGCTACGGTTCCGCGGTCGGGGGCTCATTCTGGGGGCCATCATCGCCACGCTGATCGTGCCCTTCGAGACCTTCGCCATCCCGATGGTGTACCTCGTCTCGAATCTGCCGCGGGTGGTGCTGCACTCCGACGGATTCGCCTTTCGGATGGGGTGGGCGAACAGCTATGAGGTCCTGATCATCCCGTTCATCGCGAACGCCTTCTCGATCTTCCTGTTCACGCAGTACTACAGCTCGATTCCGAAGGAGCTCGACGAGGCCGCGCGCGTCGACGGGGCCGGATGGCTCCGCATCTACCGCTCCGTGGTGTCCCCGCTGGCGGGCCCCGCATTCGCTACCTCGGCGATCCTCACGTTCCTCCCGCAGTGGAACTCGTACCTGTGGCCGGTCATTCAAAACGAAGACATGCGGCCGGTGCAGGTGGGCATGCGCTAATTCTTCTCCTCGGGTACCGCGGAGGGGATGCCTTGGGGGCAGATCATGGCCTACACCAGCCTGATCACGATTCCGGTGATCATCATCTTCCTCATGTTCCAGCGGGCGTTCATTTCGTCGATCGCCAGTTCGGGGGTGAAGGGGTGAGCCTGAGGCTCGAGCATCAGTGGGTGTGGGATTCGTGGCCGTTCACGGACGACCTCGGTCGGCATCATCTCTTCTTCCTGCAGGCGGAGCGGGCCCTGGGCGACCCTGAGGCGCGCCACATGAGCCCCTCGATCGGTCACGCGGTCAGCGACGACTGGCGGACGTGGACGGTGCTGCCCACTGCGCTCGAGCCCCGTCACGAGCCCGGCTGGGACGACGGGACGACCTGGACCGGCTCCGTGATCCAGGGCCCGTCCGGCCGCTACCACCTCTTCTACACCGGTGGTTCGCGCGCCGAGGGCTGCCTGGTGCAGCGCATCGGGCGAGCCGACTCGGAGGACCTCGTCCACTGGGAGCGGTTCGGTGACGAGCCGCTGGTGGAGGCGGATCCGCGCTGGTACGAGAAGCTCGGGGGGCCGTGGCACGACGAGGCATGGCGTGACCCGTGGGTCGTGGCGGACCCCGGCGGACACGGTTGGCACATGCTGATCACGGCCCGGTCCGCCAGCGGTCAGCCGTTCTCCCGCGGTGTCGTCGGCCACGCCTGGTCGAAGGATCTGGACCGGTGGGAGGTGCGGCCGCCCCTCTCCCAGCCCAGCAAGTTCTTCCAGGCGGAAGTGATCCAGTACGTCGAGCTGGACGGGCGTCCTCACCTCGCGTTCTGCACCGCGGTGGGGCAGCTGGATCCGGCGCAGCATCCGCCTGGCCAGCGCGGCGGCATGTGGCTGGTGGACGGGCCGGGGTTGCTCGGCCCGTGGGATCTGGGCCGCGCCCGCCGCGTCGACCATGACTCGTTGTACGCGGCGCGGGTGATCGAGGACATCGACGGCGTCCCCAAACTGCTGGGGTTCAGCGACCTGGTGGAGGGAGCCTTCGTCGGGGAGATCCTCGACCCGGTGCCGATCGTGCGCGAAACCTGAACGCGAGCGTCCCTGGCTGCGGTGGAGAATCGGCCCTGAGGTACGCTCGCACGGCGGGAAATGCGGGGTGATCATGGCTCAGGTCCGGTTGAAGGACGTGGCGGCGGAGTGCGGGGTGTCCCCATCCACCGTCTCGCTGGTGCTGAACGGCACCAGCGACCGCATCACGCCGGAGACGGAGGCGCGCGTCCGGGCCGCCGCGGAGAAGCTCGGATACACGCCCAACCTGGCCGCGCGCAGCCTGCGCACGCGGCGCACCCGCACCATCGGCGTGGTGAGCGACTCGGTGCTGACCTCGGGGAGCGCCTCGGCGATGGTGCTCGGCGCGCAGGAGGTGGCCTGGCAGCATGATCACCTGCTGTTCTGGCTCGGCACCGACAACAAGCCGCCGCTGGTGGACCGCGCGGTCGCAGCGCTGGCCGCCCGCCAGGTCGACGGGTTCATCTTCGCGGCCATGTACCACCGACGGCTGGACTTCGATGGCCGCACCCGTGGCGTCCCCACGGTGGGCCTGGACGCCGTCACTGACGACCCTGAGGTGCCCTGCTTCGTGCCCGACGGCTTCGCCGCCGCTCGGTCGGCGGTGCGGCTGCTCATCGGTCAGGGGCACCGGCGGATCGCTCACCTCAGCGAGCCGGCGGGCGACGGGCTGGCCCGTCAGCTCCGGCTTGAGGGCTTTCAGGCGGCGTTGGCCGAATCCGGCCTCGGTGAGGGCCGGGTCGCGGTCCCGAAGCAGGTGCACTTCGGGTCGAAGCCGGCCGAGGAGGCCGCACTGCCGCTGCTGGACGCGCCGGACCGGCCCACCGCCATCTTCGCCTACAACGACATCGCCGCGATGGGGGTCTACCACGCCGCCCGGCGGCTGGGGCTGTCGATCCCGCATGACCTGTCGGTGGTCGGCTTCGACGACTACGAGAACGTGGCCAGCGAACTGTACCCGGCGCTGACGACGATGGCGCTGCCGCACCGGGTGATGGGTCAGCTGGCGGTGGGGGCGCTGCTGTCGCGGCTCGGCGTCGTGGAGGACCCGGCTCCGCCCGGGGTCACCCGCGTCGAGTGCCCCGAGGTGATCCGCGAGTCGGTGGCGCCGCCGGCCTCGTAGGGGCGTCCGGGCGTCTCTACCGTTGCGTTACGGACGTGTTAGAGCCATGTAACGGCCCTGGGCACGCGCGTTGGAGGGGCAGTCGGGGGCTACGGTGCCACCGGCGGCGCACGCCGAAACCCCTGGTCCCAGGGGTTTCGCGGACGCGCCGCGCTTCACTGCCAACCACGGGAGTATCTATGCACCTCGAACCACGTGAGCAGGAGAAGCTGCTCATCGTCGTGGCCGGCGACCTCGCGCGCCGCCGGCGCGAGCGCGGTCTCAAGCTCAACCATCCCGAGGCGGTGGCCTTCATCACCGCCGAGCTGCTTGAGGCGGCCCGCGACGGCCGGACGGTCGCCGACCTGATGTCCTACGGCACGACCCTGCTCTCCCGCGACGACGTGATGGACGGCGTCCCGGAGATGATCCACGCCGTGCAGCTCGAGGCGACGTTCCCGGACGGCACGAAGCTCGTCACCGTTCACGATCCGATCCGCTGAGGCCGAAGGAGAACCGATGATTCCCGGCGAATACCACCTGGCCGACGGGCCGATCGCGATCAACGAGGGCCGCCCGACCGTCGAGGTCGAGGTCACCAACACCGGAGACCGCCCCGTGCAGGTCGGCTCCCACTACCACTTCGCCGAGGTGAACCCGGCGCTCCGCTTCGACCGGGACGCCGCCCACGGCTTCCGCCTCGATATCCCCGCCGGCACGGCCGCCCGCTTCGAGCCGGGGGACGCGCGCACGGTGACGCTGACGGCCATCGGCGGCGACCGCGCCGTCTACGGCCTCGCGAACCTCACCGACGGCCCCCTCGACTGAGAAGGAGAACCCACCCATGAGCCGAGAATTGAGCCGTCGCGAGTACAGCGATCTCTACGGGCCGACGACGGGCGACTCCGTCCGCCTGGCCGACACCGACCTGTTCGCCAAGGTCGAGAAGGACTACACCCACTACGGCGACGAGGTCGTCTTCGGCGGTGGCAAGGTGATTCGCGACGGCATGGGCCAGAACGGACGCCTCACCCGCGACGAGGGCCCCGTCGACACCGTCATCACGAACGCCCTCATCCTGGACGCCTCCGGCATCGTCAAGGCCGACATCGGCCTCAAGGACGGCCGCATCGTCGGCATCGGCAAGGCCGGCAACCCCGACACCCAGTCGGGCGTCGACATCATCGTCGGCACTGCCACAGAGGCGATCGCGGGCGAGGGCAAGATCGTGACCGCGGGCGCCATCGACTCCCACATCCACTTCATCTCGCCCACCCAGATCGGCACGGCGCTGGCGTCCGGCGTGACGACGATGATCGGCGGCGGCACCGGCCCGGCCGACGGCACGAACGCCACGACGATCACCCCGGGCGCCTGGCATCTCGCGCGCATGCTGCAGGCGGCGGAGCAGTTCCCGATGAACCTGGGCTTCATGGGCAAGGGGCATGCCTCGGCGACCGAACCGATCGCCGAGCAGCTCGCCGCCGGCGCGATGGGCCTGAAGATCCACGAGGACTGGGGCACGACGCGGGCCTGCATCGACACCTCGCTCAAGGTCGCCGACGAGTACGACGTGCAGGTCGCGATCCACACCGACACGCTCAACGAGTGCGGGTTCGTCGAGGACACGATCAAGGCCATCGACGGGCGGGTCATCCACACGTTCCACACCGAGGGCGCCGGCGGCGGCCACGCGCCCGACATCATGGTGATGGCGGGCCTGCCCAACGTGCTGCCGAGCTCCACGAACCCGACGCTGCCCTTCACGCGCAACACCGCCGAAGAGCACCTCGACATGCTCATGGTGTGCCACCACCTCAACCCCGACATCCCCGAGGACGTGGCGTTCGCCGACTCCCGCATCCGGCCCGAGACGATCGCGGCCGAGGACGTCCTGCACGACCTCGGCATCTTCTCGATGACCAGCTCCGACTCCCAGGCGATGGGGCGCGTCGGCGAGACGATCATCCGCACGTGGCAGATGGCGAACCACATGAAGAAGACCCGCGGCGCGCTGGAGGGCGACGCGGACTTCGACGACAACAACCGCATCAAGCGCTACGTCGCCAAGTACACGATCAATCCGGCGATCGCCAACGGCATCAGCGACGTCGTCGGGTCGGTCGAGGTGGGCAAGTGGGCCGACCTGGTCATCTGGCAGCCGGCGTTCTTCGGCGTGAAGCCCGACATCATCCTCAAGGGCGGCCAGATCACGCACGCGGTCATGGGGGACGCCAACGCGTCCATCCCGACGCCCGAGCCGACGCTCATGCGGGACATGTTCGGCGCGTATGGGTCGGCCGTGCACGAGGGGTCGTTCACGTTCGTCTCGCAGGCCGCGCTGGACGCCGGCGTCCCCGAGAAGCTGGGGCTGCGCAAGCAGGTGCACGCGGCGTCCGGGGTGCGGAACCTCACGAAGGCCGACATGGTGCACAACAGCGCGACACCGACGGTCAAGGTCGACCCGCAGACGTACCAGGTGCACGTCGACGGGGAGCTCATCGAGTCGGTGCCGGCCATGGAGCTGGCGATGGCCCAGCGGTACTTCCTCTTCTAAGGGCCGCCGCGTGATCATCACCGCGATCGAGGGCAACCTGGCCGACCTGCCCGCCGCCGAGCGCGAACAGCTGCACGTCGAACGGGTCCAGCTCGCCTCGGCGGACCTGACGAAGCGCATCCAGCGCGTCAGGTCCGACCACGGGCGCGAGTTCGGCCTCCGGCTGGCTGCGGACGCCGACCTGCGCGACGGCGACATCCTGCTCCGCGAGGGGAGCGACGTCGTCGCGGTGTCGGTCGTCTCGCAGGACGTCATCGTGATCGCCCCGCGCAGCGTCGTCGAGGCGCTGCGCGTGGCGCACGGGCTCGGCAACCGGCACCTGCCCGCGCAGTTCTTCGCCGACTTCAAGGCCCCGGGCCTCGACACGTCGGCGGGGGTCATGGTCGTGCAGCACGACCGGACGGTCACCCACTTCCTCGACCATGAAGGCACGCCGTACGCCGTCGTCGAGCGGGTGATGGAGGTGCCCTTCCGGCATGCCGCCCACACCCACTGACCTGCCGGCGTACCTGCTGCCGCTGCTGCAGTTCGCCGACTCGGCCCTGCCCACCGGGGCGTTCAGCCACAGCTTCGGGCTGGAGACCTACGTCGCCGAGGGCGTCGTGCACGACCGCGACAGCTGCGCCGCCTGGCTGGACGCCTACGTTCGCGACCAACTCACGACCACGGACGCTCTCGCCGCCCACCTGACGGCGACGGCGTCCGCGATCGAGACGGTCTGGGAGGTCGACGACCTCCTGCGCGCCCAGGCCCTGCCGAGGCAGGTCCGGGACGCCGGCGCCCATCTCGGACGCCGCACCGTCGCCATCGCCGCGGCGAACCATCCCTCACCCTGGCTGCTGGCCTACGCCGAACGCATCGAGGCCGGCCTCGCGGCGGGCCATCCGGCGATCGCGACCGCCCTCGTGGGGAGGGCGCTGGGGGCGCCGGCGTCCACGGTCGTCGCGATCGTGCTGCACGCGGCGGTGACGTCGCTGACGCAGAACGCCGTCCGGGCGGTGCCCCTCGGCCAGGACGCCGGCCAGTACGTGCTCGCGCACGTGCAGCCGCGGGTCGCCCAGGCGGCCGCGGCGGCGTCCGAGCTGCCGATCGAGGCGCTGGGCGCGGTCGCGCCCGGCCTCGAGATCGCGCAGATGCGCCACGAGCGCCAGCGGGCGCGCCTGTTCATGAGTTGAGGAGGAGAAACAGATGCCCACCAGCCGAGGACCCGTCCGGGTCGGCGTCGGCGGCCCCGTCGGGGCCGGCAAGACCGCCCTGATCGAGCGGATCGCCGCCGCCATGGCCGGCGAGATCTCCATGGCCGCCGTCACGAACGACATCTACACGATCGAGGACGCGAAGATCCTCGCGGCGACCGGCGTGCTGCCGGTCGACCGGATCGTCGGCCTCGAGACGGGCGGCTGCCCGCACACGGCGATCCGCGAAGACACGTCGATGAACGAGACCGCCATCGCCGACCTCGTCGCGCGACACCCCGACCTGGAGCTCGTCTTCGTGGAGTCGGGCGGCGACAACCTGTCGGCGACCTTCAGCCCCGAGCTGGTCGACTTCTCGATCTACATCATCGACGTGGCCCAGGGCGAGAAGATCCCGCGGAAGGCGGGGCAGGGGATGATCCGGTCCGACCTGTTCGTCATCAACAAGACCGACCTGGCGCCGCATGTGGGCGCCGACCTCGCGGTCATGGAGGCCGACTCACGCGTGTTCCGCGGTGAGCGTCCGTTCTGCTTCACGAACCTGCGCACCGACGAGGGGCTCGACGGCGTCCTGACCTGGCTGCGGCACGACGTGTTGATGCTGGATCTCGGATGACGATCGTGGACGCACCGCCCGCCCCGATCGCCGGCGTCGATCGCGCCGCGATGGGCTCGGTCGCCCTGCGCGTGGAGCGCCGGGGCGACCGGTCGGTGGTGGCCGGCCAGTGGCACGAGGGCTCGCTGCGCACGCTGCGCCCCCTCTACCTCGAACCCGGCGGGCTCGTGACCTCGGTGATCGTCAACCCCGGCGGCGGCTACCTCGGTGGGGACGCCTACCGGCAGCGGTTCGAGGTCGGGCGGGCGGCGTCCGCCCTGGTGACGACGCAGTCGGCGACCCGGATCTACCGGACGCCGACCGCGCCGGCCACCCAACACACGACCGTCGTCCTGGACGCCGACGCGACGCTCGAACTCGTGCCCGACCAGGTCATCGCCTACGCGGACGCCCGCTACGACCAGCGGACCCGGGTCGAGATGGCCGCCGACGCCGGCTACGTCGCCGCCGAGATCGTGACGCCCGGCTGGGCCCCCGACGGGACGCCGTTTCGCTACGAGTGGGTCCGCAGCCGGACGGAGGTCGTCGTCGCCGGACGGCTCGAGGTGCTCGACAACCTGCTGCTCGCGCCCCGCGACGGCGTCGTCGGCGGGCTGGAGGGGCACACGCACGTCGGGTCGCTGCTCGCCGTCGCGCCCGGCATCGACCAGGCCCGCGTGGACGCCGTGGCCGCCCTGCTGGAGGGTCCGCTGCCCGGCGACCCCGACCGTCGCGGCCCCGACCGTCCCGGCCCCGACCGTCCCGGACGCCGCGGCGTCCGGTGGGGCGTGTCGCGGCTGGGGTGCCCCGGGCTGGCGGTCCGGCTGCTGGGGTTCGACACCGACTCGTTGCAGCGGCGGCTGCTCGCCGTGATGGCCCTCCTGCGCGGCGGGTCACCGCCGGTGCTCCGCAAGTACTGACGCCCCGGCGCCCGCACCGTGGGCGTCCCTTCGACACCAACTCCCGCTAGGAGCTTCGCATGACCGGTCTCGCCGTGAAGACCCCGTCACCCCTCGCCGTGCTCGGCCGTGGGGTCGGGCAGATCTACCTGCAGCCGAATGTGCTGACCGGGGCGCTCATCCTGGTCGGCATCGCGATCGGCAGCCCCCTGATGGCCCTGCTCGCCCTCCTCGGGACCCTCGCGCAGACGCTGGCCGCCGCCGCCCTCGGCCTGCCCGCCGACGATCGCAGCCAGGGCCTCGACGGCTACAACGGGGCGCTCGTCGGGTGCGCCGCGTGGGTCACGTTCAGCGGGTCCTTCGGGCCGGCGCTGCTCGCGACCGTGCTCGGTGCGGCTGCCTGCCCGGCCGTCTCGGGCTGGCTGGCCTGGCTGCTCCGGCCGCTGCGGCTGCCGGTGCTGACGGCCCCGTTCTGCGTGGTCGCGGGGCTCACGCTCCTGATCGCGCGGGCCCTGGTGCCGGGCGCGGCGTCCACGACGGCGACGGGCGGCGGCCTGCTCGACATCGCCGCCGGGTGGCTGTCGGGCGTGTCGCAGGTGGTGCTCGTCGAGGGCGCCCTGTCGGGGGCCGTGATGCTGGCCGGGCTGTTCGTGGCCGGCTGGCGCGTCGGCGTCGCCGCCGCCGCGGGCTCGGCCGTCGGCACGGGCATCGCCCTCCTCACCGGGACGCCTCCCGCCGCCGTCGCCGCGGGGCTGGCCGGGTTCTCGCCCGTGCTGACCGCGATCGCGCTGGCCGCGGTCTTCCTGAAGCCGGGGCCGCGCGCGTGGGCGTGGGGGATTGCCGGTGCCGCGGTGACCTGGGGCGTCACGCAGTTGCTCGCCCTGACGCCGATCCCGGGGTACACCTGGCCGTTCATCCTGACCACGTGGGCGCTGCTCCTCATCGCCCGCGGGCGCGACTGAGCGGCCGCGTCGTCCGGCCGGCTAGGGCCTCGCTCGGGTCGTCCCTCGTCGGCAGAGCGGACGCCGCCGGTGCGGCGTCCGCGCGTCAGGACGCCCGCCGCCCCAGC
>CALMAD010000335.1 GCA_937859105.1 uncultured Propionibacteriaceae bacterium | reverse complement strand
CGCGGGCACCCGGACGACCGGCGCGGGGGCGTGGACGCGGCTGAGGGGGCGTCCGGCTGCGGCGGCGGCGGCGAGCCGCGGGGCGGCGTCGGCGTCCGTCTGGACCAGCGCCTCCTCCCCGACGACGTAGATGTGCAGCCGGGGCGACACCGGCAGCGGACGCCTCCCGCCGGTGCGGTCGAGGTAGAGGCGTCCGCTCCCCGCGACGGCCAGGGCGACCGGCGCGACGAGGGCGCCGGCGGCGTCCATGTGCTCAGTGGACGAACACGTCTGTTCACGCAAGACCCGGACGCCGTCGCCATCGATCGCCCGCTGCCAGGCGGCCGGGAGCGTGGTGGAGACCAGGACATCGTGGACGTCGGCGTCCGCGAGGGTGTCGGCGATCGCGAGGCCGATCTGGTCGGGGGTGGGCTCGGCGGGGAGGTGAATGACGGTGGCTCGTGTGAGCGTGACCTGGTGGGCGAGGAGGCGGGGCAGGCCCCCCGCATGGGCGGACACGTCCGGGCGTTCCTCACGGCTGGTGCACGTCTTGTCCGCAAGTCCGAACGGCATCGTTCTCCTCTTGTCAGTTCTGGTCGGCTTCGACGCACAACAGTGTATACCTCAGTGGTAGGACCACACAATCGGCCGTCGGGTGCGCTGCGTGGCGCGACGACAGTGGCACAATCGCCCACGTGAGTTCCCCCCGAGAGGCGCCGGCCGGCGCCCCCACGCCGTCCGCGCATCAGGTCGTCCTCAACCATGTCGAGGAACTGATTTTCGAGGGCAAGCTCTCCGTCGGCGACCGCCTGCCGCCCGAGCGCGAGCTGGCCGCGCAACTGGGCGTGAGCCGGGCGGCGGCGCGCGAGGCGATCAGGACGCTGCAGGCTCAGGGCGTGCTGACGAGCCAGGTGGGCAGCGGGTCGTCGGCGGGCACGCACGTGACCGCCCAGCGAAGCCAGGCCCTCGGACGCCTCCTGCGCCTGCAGGTCGCGCTCGCGATGTTCCCCGTGGACGACGTCGTCGTCGCCCGGATCGCGCTGGAGCGGTCCAGCGCCGAACTCGCCGCGCTGCATCGGACCGACGAGGACATCGAGACGTTGCGTCGGCTCATCCGCGACATGCAAGATCCCCGTCACGACGCGGCGAGCTTCAACGAGTTCGACACGCAGTTCCATGTCGCGATCGCGCGCATGGGTGCGAACACGTTCGTGAGCGACCTGACCGAGGCGATCCGAGAGTCGCTGCGTCGCCCGATCCTCACCGCGGAGCGCAACCTCGAAGACTGGCCGGCCTTCCGCAACAGCCTGATCGTCGACCACGAGGGCATCGCCGACGCGATCATCGAGCGCCGTCCGGCAGAGGCCGTCGCCCGTGTGGAGGAGCACATCCGGCGCTCCTACACGATTCTGCCGATGGGGCGCCCGCTCTCCGACGTGGCGTCCCGGCGGGACGACTAGCTACCCGGTCAGAACGACGTCACGCACGCGGGCGGGACGTCGACGGCGAACAGCCGTGCCAGCGCCCGGACGCCCGCGGCGTCCCCGGTGATGAGACCCGCGCCGGCGAGCGTCCGGGCGGACGCGAGGCCCGCGTACAGCGTGGCCAGGGCGTCGGCGGTGATCCGGACGGCGGCGTCCTCGACCCGCGTGGTCTCGGCCACGCCGTCGCGGACGGCCACGTGCCACGACCCGTCCGCGAAGCCCAGGCGGTCGTCGACCGCGAAGGTGGCCTCGCCGTCGGCGTCGAAGCCCCGGGCGCCGAGCGCGCGCGGCACGTCGAGGACGCGGGTCCAGGTGAAGTCGCGCACCTTCGTCGTCACGAGCAGCCGCGGGTCGGCCAGCGCGGACGGCAGGGGGCTCGCCGCGTCGAAGTGGCCGTACTCGACGACGTCGACGAGGTCGACGCTGGCCAGGAACCGCCACAGCGACAACTCCGCGGCGGGGTCGGCCGCGACGAGATCGATGACCTTGAGGCGCTCGCCGTGCCCGTCGAACCGGTAGCTGACGTGGCCACGCGGCTCGCCGCCGGCGTCGAAGGCCACCGCGACCCGGACGCGCCGGTCTGGCTTCTCCTCCTCGTGGTTCCACAGGCCGGTCAGGTAGTCGCCGTACCAGTGCATGCGCCCGTGCGAGCCGCGTCGCTCGGCGTGGTAGGCGGCGAACGTGCGTTCCAGCAGCGGGGCGGCGGTGGCGGAGTCGACGATCTCGACCGGCAGGTCAGCCAGCCCGGACGCCTCGGGTCGCAGCCCGAACCGCGCGCCCGTGTGCAGCTCGACGGTGCGCACCAGCGACGACACGCCGAACCCGAAGCGCCCGTAGATCGACCCCTCGGTCGCGGTGAGGCTCGCCAGCGCGAGCCCGCGGTCGGCGGCCTCGCCGAGGTCGGTGCGCATGAGGCGGCTGAGGAGGCCGCGCCGGCGGTGCGTCGTCCGGACGGTCACGTCGGTGATGAAGTTCGCCGGCTCGAGGTGCCTGTTCCCGGTGTTGATGGTCTGGTCGAAGCTTGCGAAGGTGGCGACGGGGGTGTGCGGGGCGAGCCCCCGGGTGGGTCCGGTGGGCCACGCCGACCGAAGGCGGAAGCGGTCGGCGCACTGGTAGCCCCACCAGCGCTCGAGCGCCTCGTCGGACAGCGCGGCCTGGCCGAAACCGAGGGCGACCGCGTGGGCCCAGCCGCGCGCGTCGTCGGTGAGGTCGCCGGCCGCCGGGAGGGTGCGAAGGTCGTAGTCGATCACTCGGACCACCCTAGCGGGGTGTCGCCATCACGGGCGACGCCGGGGTCGTACCGTGTCGGCGTGGAGAACAGGCCGATGCCGCGCTGGGGCCGCATCGCTCCGGGCGCGTACACCCTTGCCCACTACGAGCGGGGGTGGCTGCGCGGCGACGTGCTGGCCGGGGTCACGGTGTGCGCGTACCTCATCCCGCAGGTGATGGCGTACGCCGAGATCGCCGGGCTGCCCGCGGTCACGGGCCTGTGGGCGATGTGCGCGCCGCTCGCGGTGTACGCCGTCGTGGGGCCGTCGCGCCAGCTCTCGGTCGGCCCCGAGTCCACGACCGCCCTCATGACCGCCGCCGGGCTCGCGGCGTTGCTGGGGGCGTCCGAACACGACCGCTGGGCGGCGACGGCGTCCCTGCTGGCGGTGGCCGTCGGCGTGGTCTGCCTGCTCGGCTGGCTGGGACGCCTCGGCTTCCTCGCCAACCTGCTGTCGCGTCCGGTGCTCGTCGGCTACCTCACCGGCATCGCCGTCCTGATGATCTGTAGCCAACTCGGCAAGGTGACCCGGCTCCGCATCGCGGGGGAGAACCCGGTCGAGCAGGCGCTGTCCCTGGCCGAGCAGGCGGCGGGCATTCATGTGCCGACGCTCGCGCTCGCGGCGGCGGTGTTCGTCCTGCTGGTCGCCGTGCGGGCGTGGCGCCCCCACTGGCCCGGACCGCTGCTCGTGATGCTGCTGGCCGCCGGGGTCGTCGCCTTGGTCGGCCCGGACCGCTGGGGGCTGCGCGTCGTGGGGGAGGTGCCGGCGGGGCTGCCGGCCCCCGCCGTCCCGGACGCCTCCGGCATCAGCCTGCTCGCCCTCGCGCCCTACGCGCTGGGCATCGCGATGGTGGGCTACACGGACAACGTTCTGACGTCGCGCGCGTTCAGCGCGAAGCGGCGCGAGCCCACGGACGCCGGCCAGGAGCTGTTCGCCCTCGGCCTGGTCAACGTCGCGACGGGCTTCCTGCACGGGTTCCCCTGCAGTTCCAGCGGCTCGCGCACCGTGCTGGGGGACGCCGCCGGCAGCCGGACGCAGGCGCACTCGCTCGTCGCCCTCGCGGGCGTGATCGCCGTGCTCATGATGGCGGGCCCGGTGCTCGGATCGTTCCCGACGGCGGCGCTGGGGGCGGTGATCGTCTACGCCGCCACCCGCCTGGTCGACGTCGGCGAGCTACGACGCATCGCCCGCTTCCGGAAGAGCGAACTCGTGCTCACCCTCGTCACGGCGGTGGCCGTCGTCTGGTTCGGCGTGCTGACGGGCATCGGGCTGGCCATCGTGCTGTCCCTGCTTGACCTGATCCGGCGCATCGCGCACCCGCACGACGGCGTCCTGGGGTACGTGCCGGGCCTGGCCGGCATGCACGACGTCGCCGACTACGCGAACGCCCGCCAGGTGCCGGGCCTGCTCGTGTACCGCTACGACTCGCCGCTGTTCTTCGCCAACAGCGCCGACTTCATGACGCGCGCGCTGCGCGCGGTGGATGTGGCGTCCACGCCGGTCGAGTGGTTCTGCCTCAACGCCGAGGCGAACGTCGAGGTGGACCTGACGGCCGTCGACACGCTCGTCGAGCTGCGCGCCCGGCTGGAGGCCCGCGGCATCACGTTCGTGATGGCGCGCGTGAAGCAGGACCTGCGGGACGACCTCGTCCGCGCCGGCTTCCTCGCGGTCGTCGGCGAGGACCGCGTGTTCGCGACCCTCCCGACCGCCGTCGCCGCGTTCGAGAGCGCTTACGCCGAGCGCCACGGCCGTCCACCGTGGCCGGCGGACGCCGGGTGAGGCGCGCGGGCGTCCGGCTCAGAGCAGCCGGACGTCTCCCGCGGACGCCAGCGCCGCGGCAAGGGCATCGCCCCTGATCGGAACGGTCGTTGGTCAGCGGTCGACCCGGGCGCTGCCCCCGCTGGCGAGCTTCAGGACCTCGGCCTTGCTGGCCATCGAGGTGTCGCCCGGCGTCGTCATGGCGAGCGCGCCGTGGGCGGCGCCCAGGTTCACGGCGGTGTCGAGGCTCTCCTCCGCCAGCAGGCCGTAGATCAGCCCGGACGCGAACGAGTCGCCGCCGCCCACGCGATCGAGGATCTCCAGCCCGTCCCGCTGGACCGCCTGCACCAGGCCGGCGTCGCGGCTCCACGCGATCGCGCCCCAGTCGTTGACGGTGGCGGTCTTCACCCCGCGCATGGTCGTCGCGATCACCCCGAAGTTCGGGTACGCCTGGGCGACCTCGTCGATCATCGCGGCGAAGCTGTCGACGGCGAGATCGGTGAGGTTGTCGTCCACCCCGGGCACCTCGAAGCCGAGGGCGGCCGTGAAATCCTCCTCGTTGCCGATCATCACGTCGACGAAGCGCGCCAGCTCACGGTTGACCTGCTGCGCGCGCTCCGGCCCGCCGATCGACTTCCACAGGCTGGGGCGGTAGTTCAGGTCGTAGGAGACGACGGTGCCGTGCTTCTTGGCGGCCCGGCAGGCCGCCAGCGCCGTGTCGGCCGACCGCTCCGACAGGGCCGCATAGATGCCGCCCGTGTGCAGCCACCGGACGCCGAGTTCGCCGAACAGGTGGTCCCAGTCCACGTCGTCGGGTCCGAGCTGGGACGCCGCGGTCAGCCCGCGGTCGGAGACGCCCACGGCGCCCCGGACGCCGAAGCCGCGCTCGGTGAAGTTCAGCCCGTTGCGCACGTCGCGCCCCACGCCGTCGGAGGGCACCCAGCGGATGAGGGAGGCGTCGACGCCGCCGGCGAGGATGAAGTCCTCCAGCAGGCGTCCGACCTCGTTGTCGACGAGCGCTGTAACGACCGCGGTGCGCAGGCCGAACACCTTCCGCAGCCCCCGGACGACGTTGTACTCGCCCCCGCCCTCCCAGGCGCGGAATGCGCGGGCGGTGCGGATGCGGCCCTCGCCAGGATCGAGCCGGAGCATGACCTCCCCGAGAGAGACGGCGTCGTAGCGGCACTCGGAAGCGGGGCGCAGGGTCAGGGAGGTGGTCACTGGTTCTTCTCCTCGTCGTCGGTGTCGAGTCGGTGGGCGGCTGGGGTCGCTGGCCGGGCGCGGCGTTCTCGAAGCGAACCGGCGACGCCGTACTGTAAACGGTTGCACACAATGCACTCCCGGTGCAAGGCGGGTCGCCTCCTGAGGTGCGACAGATTCTTCTTGCAAACGGTTTCATCCTTGGCTACCGTGATCCCATCACAGTGCAGCGACGAGGAGGGTCGGCGCATGGGGGCCACGCTCAGGCAGGTCGCGCACGAGGCGGGCGTCTCGGTCGCGACGGCGTCCCGGGCCTTCACCAAGCCCGACCTGGTCGGCGAGCGCACCCGCGAGCGCATCCTCGACATCGCGGCGCGTCTCGACTACGCCCCCAACCTGGCCGCGCGGGCGCTGAACACCGGCCGCACGCAGAGCGTGGGCATCGTCGTCCCCGACCTGATGAACCCCTTCTACCCGAGCATCGTCACCGGCGCGCGCCGCCGGGCGTCCGCGTTGGGCTACTCGCTGCTCATCGCCGACAGTGAGGAGGATCCGGCGGCCG
>CALMAD010000334.1 GCA_937859105.1 uncultured Propionibacteriaceae bacterium | reverse complement strand
GCCCCAGAAGTCGTAGAC
Organism: uncultured Propionibacteriaceae bacterium; assembly: GCA_937859105.1. Lineage (GTDB taxonomy): Bacteria > Actinomycetota > Actinomycetes > Propionibacteriales > Propionibacteriaceae > Propioniciclava. The sequence continues at coordinate 2,653 of CALMAD010000334.1, read as the reverse complement.
GAGCGGGGCGCGCGAGGCGCTGAGGGTGAGCGGGGCGGCCTCCCAGTGGGCCGAGACGATCAAAATCGCCCGCGGGCGCTCGATCGTGCCGGCCAGGGCGGCGAGCTGGCCGGACCAGACCGGGTCGTCGAGCAGCGGCGGCGCGCCGTGGCCGAGGTACAAGGCGGGCATGCGCGTGGTAGTCATGGGTCCTCAATGGTTGAAGCTTGAACTTTATTCCTCGGGGGAGGGCTCCGCGGGGGCGGCGGGCCCGGCCATCCGGGCTGGAGCGGCCCAGGGGCCTAGGGTGAGGGGGTGGGCGATGCGCGGATCCTGGTGGTGGAGGACGACGACGTCCGGGTGACGACCCGGCTCGTGCTCAAGAGGCAGGGGTTCGACGTGGTGACGGCCGCCGACGGGCTGGAGGCGCTCGACGTCCTAGCGGCGCAGGCCGCCGAGCCGGTGGACGCCGCAGTCGTCGACATCGTGATGCCGCGCATGGACGGGCTGTCGCTGGTGCGGCGGCTGCGGGCGTCCGAGCGGTACGGCGACCTGCCGGTGCTCATGCTGACCGCGCGTGATCTGCCCTACGACCAGGTCAGCGGCCTGGACGCGGGTGCGGACGACTACGTGGTGAAGCCGTTCGACTCCGACGTGCTGGCGGCCCGGTTGCGGGCGCTGCTGCGGAGGCGTCCGGCGGGCGGGCCGCGGCAGGAGCGGTCGGGGGACCTCGTCATCGACCGGGCGGGCATGACGCTCACCAGGGCGGGGGAGCCGGTGCAGTTGAGCGCGACGGGGTTCCGGCTGCTCGAGGTGCTGCTCGACCACGCCGGCGAGGTGCTCGGGCGCGAGCAGTTGCTGGCGCACGTGTGGGGGAGCGCCGACTGGGGCGAGCCGCGGGTGGTGGTCGTGAACATCCAGCGGCTGCGGGCCAAGATCGGCGCCGCACACATCGAGACGGTGCGCGGGTCGGGCTACAAGTGGGTCCGCCAGCGAGGACGCGCGTGCCGTGGCGGCACTCGCTGCGGCTGCGGATCGCGGTCTCGATGGCCGCCCTGTCCGCCCTCGCGATCGGCGGCGTGGCCGCCGCGGTCGCGCAGCACTCCGCGCTGGACGGCCGCGAGCGCCTGCGCGCGCAGGCCTACGAGCGGCTGGAGGCGTCCGAGGTCTACTACAACGTCTACGGACGCCTCCGCGCGGGCGCGACCACGCAGATGGCGGGCCTCCCGGAGCAGCTGCGCGACGCGGTGGCCGCCGAGCGGGATGCGAGCTACTTCGACGGGGCGACCATGTGGGTCGGACGCCGCACCGACGGCCGGACGCTGGTCGTCCAGCTCAGCGCGGCCGACTACCTGGCGCAGCACCAGCAGCTCGTGAACGTGCTGGTCTTGGCGGGCGTCGGCGGGGTGGGCGCGACGAGCGTGCTGAGCTGGCTGATCGCGTCCGGGCTGTCGCAGCGGCTGCGCCGCGGGGCGGAGGCCGCGCAGGCGATCGCGGACGGGGACCGGGAGCGCGAGGCGTCCCAGCCGGGTCGCGACGAGGTGGCCGTGTTGACGTCGGCGGTCGACGGGATGGCGTCCGCGCTGACGCAGCGGCTCGACCGCGAGCGCGAGTTCAGCGCCGACGTCGCCCATGAGTTGCGGACGCCGGTGACCGCCCTGGTCAGTGCGGCCGAGCTGCTGCAGGACGACGACGAGGCGTCCGCGCTGGTCCGTGGGCAGGTGCGGCGTTTGCGGCTGCTCGTGGAGCAACTGCTGGAGGTGGCCCGGCTCGAATCGGGGGCCGACGTGGTCGCCCTCGAGACCGCCGACCTCGCGGGCGAGGTGCGCCGCTCCCTGCGGACGCTGCCGCCCGACCTCGCGCCCACGCTCGTCGTGGACGCCTCCGCCGCCGTCGGCCTGGAGCCGGCCCGGCTGGACCGCGTACTGACGAACCTCGTCGCGAACGCCCGCAAGCACGGCGGCGGGGCGTGCGAGGTCCGGGTTGCCGGCACGAGCGTCACCGTCACCGACGAGGGGCCGGGCTACCCGGACGCCCTCCTGGCCGGCGGCCCGCGCCGGTTCCAGTCGCGCGGCGGGGGCGGCAGCGGGCTCGGCCTCGTGATCGCGAGCCGTCAGGCGGAGGCGATGGGCGGCGAGCTCGCGTTGCGCAACGGTCCCGATGGCGGGGCGCAGGCGGTCCTGACACTGCGCCCCGCACCGGGACCCCCCTCCGCTTCGGTCAGTGACGACCGAAGTATCGACCGCCCGGCTTCGTCGGGCCCAGCAGCTCCGGCACCGTGACCAGCGTGTAGCCGCGGGCGCGCAGCAGCCGGATCAGGCCGGGCACCGCCGCGACGGACGTCGGGTGGATGTCGTGCATCAGAATGATCGAACCCCGGCGGGACTGCTTCAGCGCGGCCGTGGTCGCCTTGGCGGAGTTGCGGCTCTTCCAGTCCAGGGTGTCGACGTTCCACAGGATCAGCGGAACGCCCAGCTTCTTCGTCGCGCTGTTGGCCGCGCCGTACGGCGGCCGGAACAGCGTCGGCCGGGGCGCGCCGGCGTCCTGGATGGCGCGGGCCGTCCGGTCGAGCTGAGCGCGCTGCTGCGCGGCGGTGAGCTTGCTGAACGCCTTGTGGTCCCAGCCGTGGCTGCCGACGACCATCCCTGCTTCGTGGAGCCGCCGGATCATCCCC
>CALMAD010000333.1 GCA_937859105.1 uncultured Propionibacteriaceae bacterium | reverse complement strand
GACCGCTACCGCGGCCTGAGACCCCAACTGTCACCAGATCGTGCAGCAGTCCCACGGGCCGTGCGATGAGCGGACATGAAGCCTCCTCGGGGTGCGGAACCAACACTGGTTCGACTCCTCGACGCGCGAGGCCGGCCTGTCGGTTGCGCCCGTCCGCTGAGACTCTGCGAAGAAGCGCCCAAGAGGACGCCCCGCTGTCCTGGCCGAGGACGTCGGTCGCGATGACTCGACGTCTAGGCGCGGGTGATCAAGCTGAACTCTTCAGCCAGCGTGGGCGTCACGGGCGACCATCTCAGGTCGAGAGGAGTCTCATCCGGTTCTGGTCTCAGCGCGACCAGACCCAGGTTGTTTCGAAGAGCGTCGAGTGTGAGCGATTCACTCGCGGGATCGAAAATGTAGGTGTCTGGTGCCCAACCCGCCTGACGAAGCAACTCGCGCAGCTTTCGCGCATGCTCCGGTGCTCGCTTTTCGTCGAACCACAGGAGCCGACAGCCTGCTAGAGAATCGAGGCTTACAGGCTGGCCCACGCCAATGCCGTACTGGTCGGCGGTGCCCACCGACACGAGCAGTCCCAGCGGCTGTGGCGGCAACGCGACACACGTCAAGCGGTGGGGGAATGCTGCCGGGACAGCGCGGACGACGGCCGCATCGAGTCGATGATCCAGCACCATGGCCGGGGCAGTCGCGCTGGTGCAGGGCCGAAAGTCAATGGCGCCCCCGACATGGCCGCGGACCCATTCCAACACGTCGGGCGCGCTCCCACGGGGGATCCCGACGGCCGTGGGTTGCCGGTCGGTGGAGGTGATCGACCTCAGTGCGCTCATCCAGGCTCGCGCTGCGTCATCAAGCATGCTGCCCGCACGAGTCTTGCGCATACCGTGCGCTGATCTCTCGAAGAGACTCATTCCGAGTCGTCCCTCCAGCTGAGAAATCTGCTGCGAAAGGCTGGGCTGCGAAACTCTCAGGACGCGGGCCGCCGCGGCAACGGACCCTTCGTCGACCACGCACAGGAAGTAGCGAAGGTGGAGTCCGGATACCCGATCGAGGTCCATAGGGAGAAGCCTATGGGCGCCCCGCTGGAACGCGTCGACGAGGCCATCCCCGCCCACCTGCAGTGGCTCGATGAGCACTACGCCGCCGGGCACTTCCTGGCCTCGGGAAGACGCGAGCCACGCACGGGCGGGGTCATCCTGGCGCGGGACATGCCACCTGAGCTGCTGGCGGAGCTCGTCGCCGCTGATCCGTTCGCCCGACTGGGCCTGGCCCACCATGAGGTCATCCGCTTCGACCCGTCCAAGTGCGCTCACGAACTCGAGGGGCTTCTGCGGCCTGGCCGGGTGGAGGGTCGGTATCCTCACCCGTCGTGAACGAAAGCGTCGAACCTCCCCAGCCTCACATCGTGTCCATGGGGTCCGGACTGCCGGTCGTCGCGATCCATGGCAACGGTGTGGACCACCGCCTCTGGCTTTCGCTGCACGACGCCCTGGCGGAGGCAGGCGGCCTGGAGCGCTGGTACGTGGACCTGCCCGGCTTCGGCTCCACCCCTGCCCTGGCCGGACCAAGTCGTGGGTCTCGCACTCATCGCACCGGTCGTCCAACCCGACATATCGCGTCGCACATTGCCTGAGTCCGCCGTGTGCGAGCGTGACGGCGCGTTGCTGGCCGAACTGGACGATGCCGACAGACGTGAATTCACCGCCCTAGCAGCGCGCCAGACGCAGGCCACGTGGCGGCTGTTTCAGACCTATGCTCTGTCCGGCATCCGAGCGGCCGACCAGGCGGCCATGCAACGTCTGGGCGCGCACTACGCCCTCGCCGCCGACCCGGACACACGCGCGGGTGAGTTCACCGGCCCTGCGCTCGTCCTCACCGGCCGCCAGGACCACGTCGTCGGCTACCAGGACCAGCTCGATCTCGTCCGCGCCTGGTGCCCGCACGCGACCTACGCGGCGCTCGACGGCGCCGGCCACAACGTTCACCTCGACCGGCCTGAGGTGTGCCACGCCCTCCTCCGCCAGTGGGCGACAGACCTGCCACGTTGACTCACCAGGAACACCGAGCACCAGGGACCACCTTCGCCCCCTTGGATCGAGCGTAGGTTTTCACGTACGCATGGGCGACAGATGAACGACTCACTCCCACTCGACCCACCGGCCGTGCGCGTGCGCGCGGCCGAGCGGCGTCCCGTCGAGGGCGACGACGAAGTGGGGACGCGAGCGCCAGGCGTCCGTATGGGGCAGGACGCCGCGCAGCGACGTCACCACGGACGGCCCCTCGAACGACAGCCAATGGACGCCGGCGTCCCGGACGCGGGCGACGAAGGCGTCCCGCTCGGGGCGCTCGAGGTAGGCGAGCGTCGCGGAGTTCACGACGACCGGCGTCGTGCCGGGCGCGGCGAGGGCGAGGAGGGCGTCGAGCTTGTCGGTCAGGTCCCCGCGGAGGAGGTGCGGCGGCTTGGCGCCTACGAGGGCGAGGGCCTCGGCGAGGCGGGCCTCGCGCTCGTCGTCACCCGGCCAGACGAGCGAGCGGAGCCAGCGGGCGTCGTCGGGGTCGCTCGGGTCGAGGGGCGCGACGTCGAGCCCGGCGCGCGCCGAGACGACGAGGTAGGTGGGGTCGCCGGGCGGCGTCCCGGTGACGCGGCAGCGGAGGAGGGGGGCGTCCGCAGGGGCGGTCGGTGGGGTGATCTCGGCCTCGACGGCCCCCGCGTAGCGGTAGCGGTACCGGTCGGGGTAGAGCGTCAGGCCGGCGGACGCGCCGACCTCGAGCAGGGAGATCGGCTGCGGCAGCGACGCGAGGACGGGGGCGAAGACCGCGCAGCGTCCGGGCTCGTTGGTCTGGGTGGAGCGGGCGAGGATCACCCGCTCGATCTCGGGCCAGTGCTCGTCGAACCAGGCGAGGAAACGCGGCCCCGGCTCGGTCGGCCCGCCGAGGTAGCGGACGGCGGCGAGGAAGATGTTCGGCTGGCGCTTGCGCCCGGGGAGGGCGTCCAGCCGGGCGTGGACCGCCGGGGTCTCGGCGATCCAGCGGCACAGGGCCGCCCAAGTCGCCGACGTCGGCTCGGTCTCCCCGGCGAACCACGTGTACAACTCCGTGATCGGCCGGGTCGAGAAGGCGTGCTCGTCGCGCATGGCCCCACGCTAGACCCGTCGGGACGCCGCCCGCCTCCCCCGCGGCGGGCGCGTTCGTCTCTTG
>CALMAD010000332.1 GCA_937859105.1 uncultured Propionibacteriaceae bacterium | reverse complement strand
CAGGGTATCTGCTGGTTGAACCGGGAAAATACTCAGGCTACCGCCCGGGGGCGGGCGGCGGTGTAGCGCGCGACGATCGAGTCGACGAGCCGCGGGTGGACGCCGACCGGCTCGGCCACCGCCCGGACGTCCAGCCCGGCGAGCCGCGCCTGATACAGGCCCGGCAGCAGCGCGTAGGTCGCGACGGTCACGTCGGCCAGGCCGCGGGCGCGCAGGGCGGCCACCGCCTCCTCCGGCGTGGGGGAGGCGGAGTAGAAGAAGCCGGCGAGCACGGGGCGGCCGACGGCGTCCGAGAGCCGGCGGGCGGACGCCTCGACCTCCGCGACCGCGCCGGGGCGCTTCGAGCCCGCGGCGGCGAGCACGACGGCGTCCCCGAGCGGCCCGGCCTCGAGCAGGCGGTCACGGACGGCGTCCAGGGCGTCGCCGCCCAGATGGGACGCCGCGACCGCGCGCCCGTTCGTGGACGCGATCGCGCGGGCGACGTCGTGGTCGACGTGGTACCCCGCGGTCAGGAACGCCGGCACGACGACCGCCGGCCCGAGCGCGGCGAGCGTCGTGTCGAGGCGGGTGTCGTGGATGTCCACCCACCCCAGCTCGACGTCGACGCCCGGCACGCGCGCGGCGACGGCGTCCCGCAGGGCCAGCGCGGCGGCCAGCCCCGCGGGCTGGCGCGTGCCGTGCAGCGTCAGGACGAGCGTGGGCGCGGTCAAACCCGGCCCACCGCCTCGGCCTCGGCCGGCTGACCGGAGGCGTCCGCGTCCGCGTCGGAGCGGGCGTTCCGGGCGGTGCGGGCGTGGCGGGTCGTCGTGTATGCGACGGCGGCGAGCCACAGGGCGATGACGACGATCCAGGCGACGAGCGAGACGGTGCCGGTCGCCCCGGTGGCCTTGAGGATCGTGCGCAGGTTCGTCAGGACGATCAGCCCGCCGACCCCGACGCCGAGCACGCGCGCGGGCAGCCGGCTCACGAGCCAGGCCGCGATCGGGGCCGCGATGAGGCCGCCCAGGAGCAGCGCGAGGACGATCCCGAGGTCGATGCCGGCCGTGCCGAGCGCGACCAGGAAGCCGATGCTCGCGGCCGTCGACACGAGGAACTCCGAGGTGTCCACCGAGCCGACGACCGTCCGCGGGGCGGTCTTGCCGGCGCTGAGCAGGGACGTCGTCGAGACCGGGCCCCACCCGCCGCCGCCGGTGGCGTCCACGAACCCGCCGACCAGGCCGAGCGGCACGAGGAACCGCGAGCCGTGCGGCGAGCGCCGGTTGTGCGCCTGCGCGGGCGGGCGGAACGTGAACCGGCTGAGGATGTACACGCCGAGGGCCGCCAGCACGACGGCCATGACCGGCGTGGCCGCCTCGGTGGACAGGTTCGACAGGAACGTCGCGCCGGCGAACGCGCCGATCGCGCCCGGGACGCCGAGGCGTCCGACGAGACGCCAATCGACGTTGCCGAGCCGCCAGTGCGAGACGCCGGAGGCGACGTTGGTGCCCATCTCGGCCAGGTGCACCGACGCGCTGGCCAGGGCGGGGGAGAGACCCACGAAGAGCAAGAGGGAGGAGGAGGTGACGCCGTAGCCCATGCCGAGCGCGCCGTCCACGAGTTGGGCGGCGAGCCCGACGAGGGCCAGCAGGATGAGTCGTTGCATAGGGGGTTGTCCGTTCCGTGCGGGTGAATGACCGGGTGGGGAGGATCAGCCCCGGTGACATCGGCTCCCGGCCCGGGCTCCTCGGCGTCCGGGCATCAGATGGACCAGTTCAGGACGTCGTCGGGCTCGATCATGGCGGCCTCCGAGAACGACTGCTCCCCGCGGACCATGCCGGCGGCCAGGTTGCCGCCGGTCTGCGGGTCGATGAGCAGGAACGAGCCGGTGCGGCGCGAGCGCGTGTAGTCCTCGGCCATGATCGGGGCGGCCACCCGCACCCGGACGCGGCCCAGGTCGTTGAGCTCCAGGCGGTCGGTCTCGACGGGGGTGAGCGTGTCGAGGTCGAGCTTGCCGTGGATGTCGCGGACGATGCCCTGCACCGTGCGGGTCGTGTGCTTCACGAGCACCTTCTGCCCGACGCGCAGCGGCCGCTCGGACAGCCACGCGACCATGCCGTCGAGGTCCTGCGTGGGGACCGGCGGGTCGTCGACGCCGGCGATCAGTTCGCCGCGCGTGACATCGATCTCGTCGTCCAGGCGCAGCGTCACCGACTGGGGCGCGAACGCCTCGCTCACCGCGCCGTCGGCGGTGTCGATACCGGCGACGCGCGTGCGGCGTCCGGACGGCAGGACGACGACCTCGTCGCCGGCCCGCACCACCCCGGACGTGACCTGCCCCGCGTAGCCGCGGTACTCGCGGTACTGCGGCTCCAGCGCGGCCTCCTGCGGGCGGATCGTGAGCTGCACCGGGAACCGGAACGGCTCGGCGTCCGGGTCGGTGCCCGACGGGACCGTCTCCAACAGCTCCAGCAGCGCCGGGCCGCCGTACCACGGCGTCCGCTCGGACCGGTCGACGATGTTGTCGCCCACCAGCGCCGAGACGGGCAGCGTGACGACGTTCGCGACGCCCAGGTCGGACGCCACCTGCCGGATCTCGGCCTCCACCTCGCGGTAGCGGTCCTCGGCGTAGTCGACGAGGTCGATCTTGTTCACGGCGACGATCACGGTCGGGACGCGGAGCAACTGCCCCACCGACAGGTGCCGACGCGTCTGCTCGAGGACGCCCTTGCGGACGTCGACCAGCAGCACGAGGACGTCCGCGGTCGACGACCCGGTGACCGTGTTGCGCGTGTACTGCACGTGGCCCGGGCAGTCGGCGAGGATGAACGTCCGGTTGGCCGTCGCGAAGTACCGATAGGCGACGTCGATCGTGATGCCCTGCTCCCGCTCGGCGCGCAGGCCGTCGGTGAGGAGGGCGAGGTCGACGTGGCCCAGGCCCGTCGTCTTGGAGACGCGCTCGACGGCGTCCAACTGGTCGGCCAAGACCGACTTGCTGTCGTACAGCAGGCGTCCGACGAGGGTGGACTTGCCGTCGTCGACGCTCCCCGCGGTGGCGAGGCGTAGCAGCGTGCTCATCAGAAGTAGCCTTCCTTCTTCCGGTCCTCCATCGCGGCCTCGGTCAGCCGGTCGTCGGCGCGCGTGGCGCCGCGCTCGGTGATGCGGGTGGCCGCGACCTCGGTGATGACGTCGGCGATCGACTCGGCGTCCGACTCGACGGCGCCGGTACAGCTCATGTCGCCGACCGTCCGGTACCGGACGTGCTTCGTGACGACCTGCTCGCCCGCCCGCGGCTGCGTGACCTCGCCGACGGCGAGCCACATGCCGTCGCGCAGGAACACCTCGCGGTTGTGCGCGTAGTACAACTCGGGCAACTCGATGTTCTCGGCCTCGATGTAGCGCCAGACGTCGAGCTCGGTCCAGTTGGACAGCGGGAACACCCGCACGTGCTCGCCCGGGCGATGCCGCGGGTTGTAGAGGTTCCACAACTCCGGACGCTGGTTGCGCGGGTCCCACTGCCCGAACTCGTCGCGCAGGCTGACCACGCGCTCCTTGGCGCGGGCCTTCTCCTCGTCGCGGCGGCCGCCGCCGAAGACGGCGTCGAAGCGGTTCTCCGCGATGGCGTCCAGCAGCGGCTGCGTCTGCAGCGGGTTACGGGTGCCGTCGGCGCGCTCGAGCAGGCGTCCGTCGTCGATGTAGTCCTGCACGCTCGCGACGACGAGCCGCAGCTTCAGGCGCTCCACCGTGCGATCGCGATACTCGATCACCTCGGGGAAGTTGTGGCCCGTGTCCACGTGCATGACGGGGAACGGGACCGGCGCCGGCCAGAACGCCTTCGCGGCCAGGTGCAGCATGACGACGGAGTCCTTGCCGCCGCTGAACAGCAGCACGGGGCGCTCCAGCTCTCCCACGATCTCGCGGAAGATATGGATGGCCTCGCTCTCCAGGTCGGCCAGGTGCGACAGCACGTGCTCGGGGTTCGTCGCCTCGGGCAGCGTGCCGTCGACCGTCGTCGAGGTGGTGGTGTCGATGCTCATAGATGCAGTCCGCACTCCGTCTTGGCGAGGCCGGCCCAGCGGCCGGCGCGGGGGTCTTCTCCTGCTGCGACGGGCCGCGTGCAGGGCGCGCAGCCGATGGACGGGTAGCCCTCGGTCAGCAGCAGATTGATCGGGACGCCGTGGCTGCCGGCGTAGTCGAGCAGTTCGTCGAACGTCCAAGCGGCGAGCGGGTTGATCTTCACCATCTGGTGCGTCTCGTCCCACTCGACGAGCCCGGCGTGGGCGCGCAGCGCGTTGTCCTCGCGGCGGATGCCGGTCACCCAGGCCTCGTAGCTGCCGAGCTCGCGGTTGATCGGATCGACCTTGCGCATCTGGCAGCACAGCGTGGGGTTGCGCTCGTAGAGCTTCTCGCCGTATTCGGCGTCCTGCTCGGCGACCGTGAGGTCGGGCAGCACGTCGATGATGTTCGCGTCGATCGTCGCGTCCAGGGCGTCGCGCGTGCCCAGGGTCTCGGGGAAGTGGTACCCGGTCTCCAGGAACAGCACGTCGACGCCCGGGTGCACGGACGCCACGAGGTGCGGCGCGACCGTGTCGCCCGCCATCGAGCAGGCGACGGCGAGCGCGTCGCCGAACGTGTCGGCCGCCCAGCGGGCGACCTCTTCGGCGGACGCCTCCGGCCCGAGCACCTCGTTCCCCTCGGCGACGAGCGCCTTCAGCTCCTCGGGGGTACGGATACGTCCGGGGCCGTGGGCGGCCCGCGGTATCGCGGTGGTGGTCACTTCAGGGAATCCTCCTCGGCCCGATGGGCCCACTCGGCAAAGGTCTCGGCGCCGTCGCGCTCGGCCAGGAAACTCCGGACGACGCGCTCGACGTAGTCGGGCAGGTCGTCCGCGGACACCTTCAGCCCGCGCACGGTCCGGCCGAAGCCGGGCTCGCCGTTCTGGTTCTCGGCCAGCCGCCCGCCCAGGTGCACCTGGTAGGCGAACTCGTCGGCGCCGTCCTTGCTCTTCATGAGCTGCCCCTTCAGGCCGATGTCGGCCGTCTGGATGCGGGCGCACGAGTTCGGGCAGCCGTTGACGTGGAGGGTGATCGGGGTGTCGATCGTCTCCCCGTCGAACCGCTTCTCGAGCTCGCCGATGACGGTGCGGGCGGTGTCCTTCGTGTTCACGAACGCCAACTTGCAGTATTCGATTCCGGTGCACGCCATCGTGTGGCGGCGGAACGGCGACGGCGTGGCCGTCAGCCCGAGCGGTTCGACGGCCGCGAGGAAGGCGTCCAGGCGGGCCGGGTCGACGTCGAGCACGACGACCTTCTGGTGCGGCGTCAGGCTGAGCCGTTCCGAGCCGGCGGCCTCGGCGGCGTCCGCGAGCCCGGCGAGCACGTCGCCCGAGATCCGGCCGACCGTCGGCGCGAGGCCGACGTAGAGGCGTCCGTCCTTCTGCTCGTGGACGCCCACGTGGTCGGCGCTGCCCGTGGCCGGCTTCGGCGCGGGGCCGTCGGCGAGTTCGTAGCCGAGGTACTCGTCCTGGAGCACCTGGCGGAACTTCTCCGGCCCCCAGTCGGCCAGCAGGAACTTCATGCGCGCCTTGTTGCGCAGGCGGCGGTAGCCGTAGTCGCGGAAGATGCGGACGACGCCGAACCAGACGTCCGGCACCTGCTCGACGGTGACGAACGCGCCCAGGCGCTCCGACAGGCGCGGCGTCGTCGACAGCGCGCCGCCGACCCACAGGTCGAACCCGATGCCGAGTTCGGGGTGCTCGACGGCGACGAAGCTGACGTCGTTGATCTCGTGCAGCGCGTCCAGGCTGGGGTTGCCCGTGACGGAGGTCTTGAACTTGCGCGGCAGGTTCGCGACCTCCTCCGATCCCACGTAGCGCGACGTGATCGACTCGAGCACCGGGCCCGAATCGATCAGCTCGTCGGCCGCCACGCCGGCGACCGGGGAGCCCAGGAAGACGCGAGGCGTGTCGCCGCAGGCGGTCGTCGTCGACAGGCCCACCGACTCGAGGCGGCGGAAGATCTCGGGCACGCTCTCGATCTCGATCCAGTGCAACTGGATGTTCTGCCGGTCGCTGATGTCGGCCGTGCCGCGCGCGAACTCGTTCGAGATGCCCGCGATGACGCGGGTCTGCTCGGTGGTGAGGCGTCCACCGTCGACGCGGATGCGCATCATGAAGTAGCGGTCGGACAGCTCCTCGGCGCTCAGGGTGCCCGTGCGGCCCCCGTCGATGCCCTGCTTGCGCTGGGTGTAGATCCCGAGCCAACGGAACCGGCCGTAGAGGTCGTCCTCCGCGATCGAGTCGAAGCCCTGTCGCGCGTACTCGTCGATGCGTGCGCGGACGTTGAGGGGGTTTTCGACGCCCTTGAACTCTTCGTTGTGGTTGAGCGGCGCGTGGCCGTCGACCAGCCATTGGCCGTTGCTGCGGCCGGGGGAAGCCGAGCGCACTCGTTCGGACGTGTGGGTGCTCATTCCTGCCTCGTTCGGTGGATCCTCTAGGTGGTGGAGGGCCGAGGCGCTGGGGCTCCTTTAACGAACGAAGCCGGGCGACGTCGGCCCGGCGTGGTGCAGCGTGTGCGGGCGCGTCAGAGAGCGCAACACATCGCAGAGAGGACACGACCCAGATCCACGTGAGCGCGGCTCACGAGCTTCGGGGACGGTCCGGTATGCATGCTCATACTCTACGGCCTCCGGGACGCCGCCCGAGCGCGTCGGGACGCCCCGACCCGCGGCCGGCCCGCCGAAATCGCCCTGACAAGGGAAGACCGTCCACGCAAGTGGTTGAAATTGGTCCGAAAGTACTGGCAATCGGGGTCACTGGGCGAGATCGGCGTCCGGGGATTGAGGCGGGTCGGCGGGACGTGCGGGGCGCCGCCCGCCCTCGCGCAGCGAACCCCGACCGTGGGTGAGTCCGGCGGCCGACCCGGACGCCGGCACGTGCGCGCCCGCCCACGCCAGCGCGTCGAACGGGCACTCCTCGATGCAGATGCCGCAGTAGAGGCACAGCGAGAAGTCGATGGCGAAGGCGTCCAGCACGTTGCGGGTGCGCTGCCGCGGTCCCGCCGGGCTGCCCGGCAGCGGCTCGGTGTGGCTGTCGATCTCGATGCACCAGGCCGGGCACTCGCGCGCGCAGATCATGCACGACGTGCAGTTCTCCTCGATCAGCCGGATGGAACCGTGCGCGACGCTCATCGCCGCCTCCGCACCCGGCCGCCCACGACGGACGCCGCGACCTCCCCGGGGGTGGCCGGCTCGCCGTCGCGGTCGCCCCACACGTCGGCGTCCGGGACGCCGGGGGGCACGAGCCGCCGGCGTCCGGCCGCGCGGAGATCGGAAGAGC
>CALMAD010000331.1 GCA_937859105.1 uncultured Propionibacteriaceae bacterium | reverse complement strand
AACGGGCTGCCAGAATAGTTTGTAAGACTAATAAGACGGCTCTAGGCTCGGCGGAGCATGAGAGCCTCACCTGCCGAGGTTCTCGGGACCAATGGGACCGGCCCCTCCACCCTCACAGCAGGAGGCCTAGATATGGCAGTTAGAACGAAACATCGGCGCGCCTCCGCGCCGCCGAAGGGCGTCTCGGAGTTGATCGTCGAGAACGATCTGCGCTCCGTCGACGGCCTCGAGCCCGACGAACGTCGGCTGGCGACGCGCAACCGGTATTCGCCGGTCGTCCTGGCGATGACGCTGTTGGCCACGATCGGTGTGATCGCCTACGGCATCTTCTTGCTGAACCCCGCCAACCGCGGCGACCTGCTGCCCTGGCTGATGGTGATCGTGGCGGAGACCATCCTGATCTTCCACGCGCTGATGAGCATGTGGGTCATGCTGGCCGGCTACGGCAAGAACCCGCCCTACGCCTTCTACGAGGCGCAGGGCAACCTGTACGACCCCGAGCAGAACGACGCCCTGGGCGTCGGTGACGACCCGACCCAGTGGCCGCTGCACATCAACGGGCACGAGGTGACGGTCGACGTCCACATCACGGTGTACGGCGAGCCGCTGGACGTCATCCGCACCACGGTGCTTGCCGCGCAGGGCATCCGCGGCAAGCACGACACGTACATCCTCGACGACGGCAACAGCGACGCCGTGCGCGATCTGGCGTCCCGGCTGCGGTGCGGCTACATCCGCCGCCTCAGCAACGCGGGCGCGAAGGCCGGCAACGTGAACAACGCGCTGTCGATCGCCAAGGGCGACTTCTACGTCATCTTCGACGCCGACTTCATCGCCGAGCCCGAGTTCCTGGAGGAGACGCTGCCGCACATGGCGGACACGAACGTCGCGTTCGTCCAGACGCCGCAGACCTACGGGAACATGCACAACGCCATCTCCAAGGGCGCGGGCTACATGCAGAACATGTTCTACCGGTTCATTCAGCCGGGCCGAAACGAGTTCAACGCGGCGTTCTGCGTCGGCACGAACGTGTTGTTCCGCCGGACGGCGATCGAAGACATCGGCGGCATGTACACGCAGTCGAAGTCGGAGGACGTCTGGACGTCCCTCATGCTGCACGAACGCGGCTGGCGGTCGGTGTTCGTCGCGCAGAAGCTCGCGACCGGCGACGCCCCCGAGACGATCGAGGCGTATTCGAAGCAGCAGCTGCGGTGGGCGACCGGCGGGTTCGAGATCCTGTTCACGCACAACCCGATGAGCCGCAAGCGGAACCTGACGATCGACCAGAAGCTCATGTACTTCGTCACGGCGACGCACTACCTGACGGGGATTGCGCCGGGCATCCTGCTGTTCGTGCCGGCGCTGGAGGTCTTCTTCGACCTGCACCCGGTGAACCTGACGGTCGGCCCGTGGACGTGGCTGCTGTTCTACTCCGGCTTCTACGTGCTGCAGATCGTGCTCGCCGCCGTGATCCTCGGGACCTTCCGGCCGCAGGTGTTGCTGCTGGCCGCGGCGTCCTTCCCGATCTACCTGCGCGCCCTGCGCAACGCCTTCCTGGGCGTCGACACGAAGTGGTCGGTGACGGGCACGACGGGCGGCAAGGCGTCCGCGTTCACGTTCATCATTCCGCAGGTGTTGACGTTCGTCTTCCTCGTGATGACGTCCGCGGTCTCGATCTGGCGCGATCTGACCGTGCAGCACTTCAACATCGCGACGTTCTGGTCGGTGGTGAACTCCCTGATCCTGGGGGCGTTCATCATCACCGCGTTCTCCGAGAACCACGCCGCGCGGGTCGAGGCCAAGCGCGCGGCCCGGGCGCCGCTCGAGCCGATGCCGGAGGATCTCGAGAACCACCTCGCGGCCGCCGTCGAGCACCGGCGCGACACTCCGTTCGGCCGCGAGCAGATCGTCGGCGCGCGCCACGCGATCGACGACCTCGCCTCCGGGAACACTCCCGTCGCCGGCAGCCGCTACTCCACCCCTGATCGAAACGAGGACCACTCATGACCTGGCTCAACCGACTGAAGCTCCTGACGGGCATCGTGCTGGTCATCGCCGTCGTGGCGATGCTGACGATCCTGTTCAACCAGCGCCAGAATCAGGTCAACAGCCTGACGGCGTCCATCGACGCTCCGACGTCGCCGGTCGGCTCCGGCTTCGGCGGCACCGTGCTCTCCCAGCGCGTCAACGAGGGCGACCACGTGACGAAGGGCCAGCAGTTGTTCACCGTGTACTCGGTGTCGCTGCAGCAGGCTGTGCAGCAGGGCGCGAAGCCGACGAACACGGACGCCTTCACGGTCGACACCGCGAACGCGCGGGTCACCTACAAGGCCGTCACGGACGGCTACATCGCCGACCTGAAGGGCGTCACCGGCGCCTACATCCCCGACGGGCAGTCGTTGGCGGAGGTCGTCTCCGACAGCAGCCGTTACGTCAAGGCGATCTACCGGCTGAACCCGGCCGACTACGGCCGGATCGAGCGGGGCGCGCCGGTCACGATCATCCTGCCGAACATGCAGACGGTCACGGGCCAGGTGGAGACCGTGACGGTCGAGACCGAGAACGCCGAGGCGATCACGACGGTCACGGTGACCAGCGACGAGTTGAAGGCGTCCCCGACCGACACGCTGACCCGCAAGGGCACCCCGGTGACGGCTGAGATGCGGCTGCGCGACGACGGCTGGCTCGCCGGCCCGACGCAGTCGGTGCTGTCGTTCCTGACCAAGATCGGGCTGAGGTAGCGCATGCGTCGCCTTCTGGCGTTCGTCATCGCTCTCGCCTGCCTCGCGGTCGGGCTAGCCGGCTGCACCCGGACGCCGGGGCAGAACGAGCCCACCGGGGGCGCGCCCGGGTCGTCCGCCGACACGGTGCTCGACCCGGCGGCCGTCCAGGCGGCCGTGGACGCCCTCGGCTCAGCCCCCGGCAAGGACCTGAAGCCCAACCGGCTCGCCCCGGGGCTGCTGCCGCCGACGAACCGCTGGTTCTCGGGGCTCGTCTTCGGCGACCAGGCGCAGCCGGTGTTCCCGATGCCGCTGTCGTTCGGCGTCGACGGCAAGGGGTTCAGCCTCGGGCTGCCGACGGTCACGACATCCGCGAAGACCATCATGGGCAGCTACAAGCCGCTCGTGCAGGTCGGCCTCGGGACGCCGTCGTGGCAGGTCACCGGCTACGACGACCTGAGCGTGACGCTGACGGCGTCCAACGGGGCGTCGAAGCTCGGCGAGATCCGGCTCACGCAGGGCTCGCCGTTCATCACCTACACCGCGGACGCCGCCCAGCGCGTGTCCACGAACGTGGCGTTCGTGCAGTCCGGCGGGCAGTGGACGGCGAAGGACGGCAACACGACCTACGTCGTCGTCGCCGACAACGGGACGATCTCGCAGCGGGGCGTCGACCTGCAGGCGCGGGGGAGCGTGACGTTCTTCGTCGTCCCCGAGGGTGGGGACGCCCAGGCGATGGCCGAGCTGGCCAAGCCCAAGATCACCGGCACGAAGGCGTCCTATGAGGTGGGGAGCGACGCGAAGACGACGCTCACCTACGAGACGTCGGGCGGCCCCACCGCCCTGGCGCTGGAGCCGCACCAGCAGGGGGCGGCGTCCTCCTGCACGTTGGGGACGTACGCGAGCATCCTCGGCACGATGAAGGTCTGCTCGGGCAACGAGATCTCCTGGACGACGCCGGTCTACGCCGCGCGCACCCAGCTCGATCTCAGCCGGCTGAGCGACGACGAGAAGGGCGAGCTGAAGACGGCTCTGGACGCCGACCTCGCGGCGGCCAAGCCGTACCCGGCCGACACGTACTTCGGCGGGAAGGCGCTGTTCCGCGACGCGCAGTTGTACACGATCGCGAAGCAGATCGGGGCGACGCAGCAGGCGGACTCGCTGAAGCAGAAGGTCACGGATTCTCTGACGCGCTGGACGACTGCGTCCGGGTGCCAGCAGGCGCAGGCGTTCTGCTTCTCCTACGACTCGACGAACAAGGGCATCGTCGGCAAGACGGCGTCGTTCGGGTCGGACGAGTTCAACGATCACCACTTCCACTACGGGTATTTCCTGTACGCGGCGGGCGTGATGGCCGCGGATGACCCGGGGCTGGCCGACCGCATCAAGCCGGTGATGAACCTGCTGGCGGCGGATATCGCGACGTCCCCGGCGACGGAGCTGTTCCCGCAGCGGCGGGTGTTCGACGTGTACAACTCGCACTCGTGGGCGTCCGGGACGGCTCCGTTCGCCGACGGGAACAACCAGGAGTCGGTGTCGGAGGCCGTGAACGCCTGGTCGGGGCTCACGCTGTGGGCGCGGGCGTCCGGGAACGCGAAGCTGGAGGCGGAGGCGCGCTGGATGCACGCGCTGGAGGCGCAGTCCGCGCGTGCGTACTGGACGAACTTCGACAAGTCGCAGCCCGTCTACCAGGGCTTCGGCCATGAGGTGACGCCGCTGGTGTTCGGGGGCAAACGCGATTACGCGACGTGGTTCTCGGCGGAGCCGGCGGCCGCGCTGGCGATCCTGCTGATCCCGATGAACCCGTCGTCGGACTTCCTCGGCGGTGACCCCGCGCGCATCGACGCCAACGTCAAGGAGGGCACGGCGAGCGGCGGATTCACCCAGCAGTACGGCGACCTGATGCTGATGTACGCGGCGATGGCCGGCGAACAGCAGCGGACCGCCGCGCTCCAGCAGGCGCGTTCGTTGCCCGCGGGCGACGTCGACGACTCGACCAGCAAGACCTACCTGCTCGCCTGGCTGTTCAGCCTCAAGAAGTAGGGCGGTCGTTCGCGGGGCCGC
>CALMAD010000330.1 GCA_937859105.1 uncultured Propionibacteriaceae bacterium | reverse complement strand
GGCCGGCCGCGAGGTGGGCCGGCCCCGCGCCCGGGACAAGGCTCTCCAGCCGCCGCGCCCAGGCGACGTCGTCGCGGCGGCGTCCGCTCTCGCGGTCGGGCGAGGCATGGACGACGACGCCGACGTTCGCCGACTGGACGAGGCGAGCCCCGCGCTCGCGCTCCGCGGTGAGGAGCCACCAGGTGTCCTCGCTCTGGCGCAGGCCGGTGTCCATCGGCAGGTCGGCGAGGCTCCGCCGGAACACGAGGGTCGGCGTCATGACGCGGCGGCAGCGGCTCAGCCACACGTCGCGCCCGAAGAAGTACTCGGCGAGGGTGCGGTCGCCGACCAGCTCGACCGGTTCGAGGCGGCTGCGCTGCGGCCCGTACACCACGAGCCCGCGACAACTGTAGAGGTCGGCGTCGGGCGCGGCCGTCAGCTCGGCGACCGCACGGGCCAGGTGCCCGGGCAGCCACACGTCGTCGTCGTCGAGGAACGCGACAAGGTCGCCCCCAGCGGCCCGCATGCCCAGGTTGCGCGCGTGGGCCGCCCCGGTGCGGCCCTCCGTCTCCAGCACGCGGACGCCGTCGGCCACGAGGCCCGCCGCGAGCGGCGCTCCGCTGTCGTTCACCACGATGACCTCGGTCGGGGTGTCCTGCCGCCGCGCGCTCGCGATCGCGTCGCGCAGGCTGGCGCGCCCCAGGGTCGGGATCACGACGGAGACCAGCGGTTCACTCATCGCCCCGCCCCTCCACCGCGGCGGCCCACACGGCGGCCACGCGGCTCGCCATCCGCGCCGAGGTGAACCCGGCGTTCCACGTCGCGAAAGCACCGTCCGACAGCCGTGCGCGGAGGGCGTCCTCGGTGAGGAGTTCGCCGAGGGCCTGCGTGAGCGCCCCGACGTCCCCGGACGCGATGAGGCGCCCGTTCGTGTCGTCGACGACCTCCGCGATCGAGCCCACGTCCGTGCACACCGCCGGCAACCCCGCCGACATGGCCTCCAGCAGGGCCATCGGGAGGCCCTCGGCCCGGCTGGGCAGGCAGAAGACGCTCGCCCGGCTGATCAGGGCGTCCTTGTTGTCGCCGGTCACGGGCCCCACGAGTTCGAGGGACGCCCTGGCCGGGGCCGGCATGGCCTCGATCGAGGCCAGGGCCTCGGCGTCCGGAGTCGGGCCGAGACACAGGCAGCGCCAGCCGGACGCCTCGCCGCGTCCCACCAGCGTCGTCCAGGCCTGCGCGAGCAGGTCCGCGCCCTTGCGCCGACTGAGCTCGCCGACGAACACGACGGCGCGGTCGTCCGCCTTGTCGGCGTCCGCGACGCGCGGCAGGGGGCGCACCCCGTTGTTGACGATCGCGATGCGCTCGGGCGCGATCCCGAGATCCCGAACCAGCACGTCGCGCCACGCATCGCCGAGGACCACGATGCCGGCCGCGCCGGTGAAGAACCCGCGGACGGCCGCCCGCGTCCGGTCGTTCAGCCCGGCCAAGAAATCGACGTAGCCGGCGCCGTGCAGGTGCACGACGTAGGGGACCGACCGCCGCGCGGCGACGCCCGCCAGCATCGCCTTGCGCAGCGTGCTGCCGCGGCTGGCCACGTGGAGGTGGAGCAGGTCGTACCGCCGCGTGGCGACGGCCGCGAGCGCCGCCGGAAACCTCAGATACCCGCGGGGGCCGATGCCTCCCCCGCTGTCGAGCAGGGAGAGTTCGACGGCGTCGTCGGCGCGAAACTCGGACGCCAGCGTCGCGGCCACCGTGGACATCCCCCCGACCACCGCCGGCGCGGGGCCCACCATGAGGACCCGCAGGGGCGACAGGTGGCCGACGTCACCCTCACGCCGGCGAGATCCGCCACCAGTCACCGATTCTCCGATCCCACGAAGACGGCTGGTAACGCGTCACACCGCCGCCTGGGTACGGCGAATACTCGCCAAACCATACTTGCCCCCCGACGCTGTATAGGTCCACGCGCATAAAATCCCAGTTGGCCGCTAGCTCAGCTGCCAGGGCGACCATAGCCGACCATGAGGTCGGCAACTCCTCGGCGTCGGCCCGGGGCGCAGGCGTCCGGGCGCTCCGCAACGGCAGGACGCCTCCCTCCGGGTCGTAGAACACGACGCTGGCGTCCGCGCTGAATCGTCCTCGGTTCACCTGCACGAGACGCGGCACCCCGTCGAAGACGAAGAACTTGTAATCGTCGGGCGACCGGCCGTCCTCGGACGGGATCAGCTCCTCCATCAAGAGCAGCGGGCGGGCGACCTGGTACCCCCATTCCCCCAACTGGCGGCCGGGTTTGCTGACCAGCCAGTCGCGGCACCGCTCGAGCTCCGAGGCGTCCGCCTCATCGCTGTGCAGCACCTCGCCGCTGCTGTGATTCGGCTTCATGATCCACGGCTCGCCGGCGTCGACGGGCGCCCGGTCCGGGTCGGTGCCGGCCCAGATCGTCCGCGGAATCCGAAGCCGGCCCTCGTCGGGGACGAGCCGCCGGGCTGTCTCCTTCATGCGGCGCTTGTCGCAGGCGTCCGCGATCGTTCGG
>CALMAD010000329.1 GCA_937859105.1 uncultured Propionibacteriaceae bacterium | reverse complement strand
CCCCTGACAGGCGCCGCGCAGCCGCACCGAGACGACGTCGTCGCGGGCGTCCACCAACTCGATGCTGCCGCCGTGCGAGCGGGCGATGTCGCCGATCGGCCCGTCGATCAGTTCGGCCGCCGACAGCCGCAAGACGTCGTCGGGGCCGAGGTCGTGGGCGTCGGGGCCGGCCACCCAGGCGTCCGGGTGCTCGAGCGCCTCGACGAGCGCATGCCGGACGCCCGCCCCCTCGGCCCGCCAGGACGCCCCCGGCGCGAGGGTGACCACGAGGGCGTCCGGGGCGACGACGACGCGCGTCACCTGGCCGGGCGCCAGCCCGTCGAGGCCGGGCGCCGACGCGAGCGGGCCGACGAACGGCATCGGCGTCCGGGGGGCGACCCAGCGGAGGGTCGCCGGATCGTCCGTGGACTCGGGGTGCAGCGCGACGACGTGCTGGTCGCGCCGGCTGACCAGCGACGGCTCGCTCATCGGACGAACAGGCCCGTGATCGTGTGCCCCAGGAACGCCATGCTGTAGGCCAGCACGAACATGTAGCCGAACGCGATCGCCGGCCACTTCCAGCCGCCGGTCTCGCGGCGCATGATCGCGATCGTCGACATGCATTGCAGGGCGAACGCGAAGAACAGCAGCAGGGCGACGACCGTGTCGGGGGTGAAGACCTTCTCGCCGGCGTTCGGGCCGTCGCTGTAGGTCCAGGTGGCGAGCTGCGCGGAGACCTCGACGTCGTTCTCGGGGTCGGTCGCGGACGCCATCTGCCCCAGCGTCGACACCGCCACCTCGCGGGCGGCCAGCGACCCGACGAGCGCGACGTCGACGCGCCAGTCGAACCCGAGCGGACGGAACACCGGCTCGACCGCCTTGCCGATGCCCGCCGCCGCCGAGTGCTCCATGGTGTAGGCGGTGACGGCGACGTCGTCGGTCGGGTCGACGCCCGCGGCCGCCAGCTCGGCGTCGGAGCGGAACGGGATCGTCGTCAGCGCCCAGATCGCGATCGTCACGACGAGGATGATCGTGCCCGCCTTGCGCAGGAACGCCTTCGTCGGCTCCCACATCGCGATGCCCACCGACCGCAGCGTCGGGATCCGGTACGGCGGCATCTCCATGTAGAAAGGCAGCAGGTGGCCCGTGCGGTCGGTGATCTTCTTCACCACCCAGGACGCCGTCATCGCCGACGCCCCGCCCAGCAGGTACATCGCGAACATCGCGACGCCGCGTCCGGAGAGGGGCCCGATCATCGCGTCGGCCGGCACCAACATGCCGATGAGGAGCAGGTACACCGGCAGACGCGCCGAGCACGTGGCCAGCGGGACGCCGAGCATGGTGGCGATGCGGTCCTTGCTGGAGGGGATGGTCCGGGTGGCCATGACCCCCGGGATCGCGCACGCGAACGCCGACAGCATCGCCACGAACGCGCGCCCCTCGAGCCCGGCGCTGCTCATCACGCGATCCATGAGGAAGGCGGCGCGCGACATGTAGCCGACGGCGTCCAGCAGCGCGAGGATCGCGTACATCATGAGGATCTGGGGCACGAACTCCAGCACCGCGCCGACGCCCCCGATGATGCCGTTGCCGAGGAGACCCGCCAGCAGCCGGTTCGGGACCGCGGCGTCCACGTACGCGGCGAGGGACTTGAAGGCGTCGCCCAGGAGGTCCTGCAGCGGGGCGGCCCAGGTGAACAGAGCCTGGAAGAACAGGAACATCACGGCGAAGAAGATGATCGTCCCCCACACCGGATGCAGCAGGACGCGGTCGATGCGCTCGGTGCGCGCGTCGGGCGTCGGGGCCTCGTAGCCGGCCGCCGCGAGCAGCGAGTCGACCCAGCCGGCCAGCTCGCCGGCCCGATCGGGCGGGTCGAGGGGCGGCGTTGACCAGGCGTCCCAATCGGCGATGAGGTGCCGCAGTTCGCCGACGCCGATCCCCCGGTTCGCGACCACGGCGACCACCGGGACGCCGGCCGCGCGGCCGAGCGCCTCGACGTCCAGGCTGCCGCCGCGTCGGCGGAGTTCGTCGGTCATCGTGAGGACGAGGGCCGTGGGCTTGTGCCGGTGCAACACCTCGGCGAGCAGCAGCAGCGAGCGGCGCAGGGCCGTGGAGTCGGCGACGACCAGGAGGGCGTCCGGCTTCTCGACGTCTTTCAGCGAACCGTCCAGGTAGTCGGCGACCACCTGCTCGTCGGGCGAGATCGGCGCGAGCGAATAGCAGCCCGGAAGGTCTTCGATGCCGTAGGTCGCGTCCCCGATGCGGGCGAGGCCGCTGGAGCGCGAGACCGTGACGCCGGGATAGTTGCCGGTCTTCGCATGCAGACCCGTGAGGCGGTTGAAGAGCGACGTCTTC
Organism: uncultured Propionibacteriaceae bacterium; assembly: GCA_937859105.1. GTDB lineage: Bacteria > Actinomycetota > Actinomycetes > Propionibacteriales > Propionibacteriaceae > Propioniciclava. The sequence goes on along the minus strand of CALMAD010000329.1, from coordinate 13,534 downwards.
CCGCCGTTCGGCGACCCGATCAGGGCGACGCGAGGGGCCCCCGCGGGGGCCTCGTCGCCGGGGGCAGCGTGGCAGGAAGCATCAACGGGTGCGGGCATGGCATCAGACTCCGTGGAACGGAAGGGGGTGGGGTCGGGCGGCGAACTCGGGCTCGTCGGCGAGTTCGACGAGCACCAGGTCGGCCTGCGCCTGGCGCAGACACATCTGGACATCGCACACGCGGAAGATCATCGGCCCGCCCAGAGGAGCCTGGCGCACCTTCGAGATCGCCCGCCCCTCAGAGAACCCGAGCAACTGCAGCCGGTGGCAGACCGAGGAGTCGCAGTCCGCCGCCACGCGACAGATCACGCCGCGCTGCCCGCAGCGCAGCGAGCTCAGCGGGACGACGCGGGTCTTCACGGACGCCGGAGCGGATGACATTCCGTCCTCCTCCGTCGCCGGCTCGGCCGGCGACCGTTGAAAGCGTGGGCGACGGTCCGGAGCAGACCCCCACCTGAAAACTAAGGCAAGCCTAACTTAGCAGTATTACGCGCGGGGCGCGTATCAATATTCTGCTGCCGGGATAGCCCGCCGGTACGCGATCTCGGTGATCGAACCGCCCGCCGGTCCCGGGGTGTCGAACCAGAGACCGGCGGTGAAGCCCGCCCGCTCGAGGACGGCGATCGAGGCGCGATTGCGGTGGTCGGGGCAGGCGACGGCGCCGGGGGCGTCCGGGAAGAGCCAGGAGGCCAGGCCGACGAGGGAGGCGACGAAGGGCGTCCCGAGGCCCTGGCCGACCAGGTCGCCGGCGAGGCAGTAGTCGAGGCCGACGTCGCGGGCGTCGGCGGGGATGAAGCCGTCGGTCGGGAGTCACCCACGCGGTAGAGCTGGGCGTAGCCGGCGTCCCGGCCGCGGACATGGGCGATGACCATGCGGATCGGGCTGCGTCCGGCGAGGCGGTCGCCGAAGCGGGCGCGGGCCTGGTCGAGGGTGAGCGGGGCGAACCAGGGCGCGGCGGCGTCCGACGTCTGGCAGGCGAGGACGAACGGCAGGTCGGCGTCCGTCACCGGCCGGAACGTGAAAGCGTCGTCGGGCATCAGGCGTCGGGGTCGAGGGCCTCGTGGCGCGTGGGGTCGGGCGGTAGCGATCCGGGCTGCAGTCCGGCCGGCTGAGGGGCGTCGGCCACGGAGGCGGACCGGAGGTCGGCCATGGTGTCGGCGATGAGGCGTTTGAGGGCGTCGGCGTCGTCGTCGAGGTCGACGACGCGGCGCGGGAGCTCTTCGATGCCGGCGAACTTGCCCGGACGCTCGGTGTCGCGGCCGAGCGCCTCGCGGATCGTGGCCGAGAACTTCACCGGGAGGGCCGTCTCGAGCGCGACGACGGGCTCGGCGACGGCCCCCACCGCGAGGAGGTCGCGGGCCACCTTCACCCCGTCGGCGGTGTGCGGGTCGATCACGGTGGCCCGCTCGGTGGCCAGGAAGCGGATCTGCGCGAGGCGGTCGGCGTGCGTGGAACTGCCCGAGACGAAGCCGTAGGTCTGGCTGAGCGCGGCGAACTCGGGGGTCTTGGACAGGTCGAAGAAGCCCTGACGTGGGAGTTCGTCGGCGAAGAGCGCGCGAACCCGGTCGCCGTCGCGGCCCAGGAGGTCGAACACGAAGCGTTCGAAGTTGGAGGCCTTGGAGATGTCCATCGACGGGCTGGAGGTCTCGTAGGTCTCGGCGGAGGCCCGCACGCGGTAGACGCCCGTCCGGAAGAACTCGTCGAGGACGTTGTTCTCGTTCGTCGCGAGGATCAACCGGTCGATCGGCACGCCCATCGAGCGGGCCACGTGCCCGGCACAGATGTTGCCGAAGTTGCCGGAGGGGACGGCGAAGGTGACGGTCTGGCCGTCGGCGTCCGTGGCGCGGAGGTAGAGGGCGACGTAGTAGACGACCTGGGCCAGGAGGCGTGCCCAGTTGATGGAGTTCACCGCGCCCAGACGGTACTCGGCCTTGAAGGGGAGGTCGTTGTTGAGCGCCTTGACCAGGTCTTGGCAGTCGTCGAACACCCCGTCGACCGCGACGTTGATGATGCGGGGGTCGTCGAGGGAGAACATCTGGGCCTGCTGGAAGGGGGTCATCCGGCCGCGAGGGGTCAGCATGAACGTGGTGAGGCCGCGCTTGCCCCGCATCGCGTACTCGGCCGCGGAGCCGGTATCGCCGCTGGTGGCACCCAGAATCGTCATGGTCTCGCCGCGCCGCGCCAGCTCGAACTCGAACAGCTGGCCGAGCAGCTGCATCGCCATGTCCTTGAAGGCGGCGGTGGGCCCGTTGGAGATCTTGCCGAGCAGCAGGCCGTCGCCGAGGTCGGCCAGGCCCACGATCGCGTCGCTGCCGAACTTGTCGGCCGTGTAGGCGTGGCGGGTCAGGCGGGCGAGGTCGGCCGGGGCGATGTCGTCGATGAACAGCTCGAGCACCTGCGCGGCGAGCGCCGCGTAGCCCTCGTCAGCCAAGAGGGTGCGCCAGCGACCCAGGGTGGCCGTGGCGACATGCGGGTAGGACTCGGGGACGTAGAGCCCGCCATCGGGAGCGAGACCCTCGAGCAGGATGTCCGAGAACGAGCGAGGGGTCTGATCGGCGCCGCCGCGGGTCGAGACGTAGTTCACCCGTCCAGCCTAACGGGGCCTCGCGCGGGGTCGTTCGCCGACGAGCGCGAGCCGGGCCCGGATGATCGCCTCCAGCACGGCGACGGTGTCGTCGGCGTTGAAGAACACCTGGTCGGAGGCAAGCCGGACGATCTGCCAGCCCTCGGCCGCCAGCCCCGCGTCACGAACCCGGTCGTGGGTGAAGGCGGGCGCCGCCGCATGATGCTCGTGCCCGTCGACCTCGAGGCCAAGCAGGAGGTCGGGAAGCGCGCAGTCGAGGTAGGCGGTCGCAGACCCGTAGCCGGTGGCGGCCCCGTAGCCAACCCGGTGATTGGTGAGGAAGCCGCAGGGCAACCGGATTCGCCGGAGGAGATGGTGCAACGCGCGCTCGGCCTCCGACCACGGCTCGTCGCGGGAGTCGATGAGCAGGTCGCGACGGCGAACGTTGCCGCGCCGCCCGGGGGTGGACTTCAGTGTCGCCCATAGGGCCTCCAGCGTCACGACCCCGCGGCGCAACGCTTCGTCGATGGCCTCCGGCCCGATCTCCACCGCGAGGTCTAGCACGGTGAGCGCGATCGACGTGATGCGGACCCCGCCCCACGTCACGACGTGATCGGGGTCGATGCGGCGGCGCTCGAAGCGGAACCCGGGGCCGGGAGTCGCATGGCGGGTCCGGGCTGCCGTCAGGGTCGGGGCTGCCAGCTCGGGCCACCACGAGAGCCTGGCGGCGGCCCGGCCCGTGATCACCGCGTGGGGGTCGGAGGTGAGCACGGCACGCGCCCGCGCGGCCGCGTCGGCGGCCCCGCCTCGCGGGAGCCAGATGCCGGGCAGGACACGAACGACTTCGCCGCGGCGCCCGGCGCGGACGACGTGCTGGCGATCCAGGGGCGTGGCGCCGCGGGTGTCCGCGACGCCGTCGGCTGTGTGCAGGGTTTCCATGCCCACCACGATGGGGAGGGCGTGTCAGGGCTTGTCACAGGCCCGACACTCGATGCGAGGCCGAGCAGTGAGAGCTGTCGGCCGGACGGGGCGTCCGGTCCCGAGTGTCGAGGTGGTGACAGCGCAGCTGGGAGACGAAAGGGTGACTACGAGACGGGAGGCGCTCAGCCGCCCCAGCCCGGGGCCACGAGCGGCCACGGGTGCTCGGCTTCCAGGTGCGCGGCGAGGCCGAGGAGCGCCGAGTCTTCGCCGATGCGTCCGGTGAGCATGACGCCGATGGGCAGAACTGCTCCCTCGACCGTGGCCCGGTGCAGCGGGAGGCTGACCGAGGGCCGGCCGGTGAGGTTGGCGATGGAGGTCCAGGGGGTGTAGTCGATCTGGGCGCCGAAGTCGCCGGCCGGATCGTCGTCGTCGCGCAGTTCGCCGACCCGAGCCGGCGGGCGGGCCAGCGTCGGCGTGACGACCACGTCGAAATCGGCCCAGGTCTCGGCGACCTCGAGTGTCAGCGCCTGCACGGCGCCGAGCGCCTCCGCGAACGCGGTCCCGCTGACCTGGCGGCCCTGCTGCCGTAGCCAGCGGGTCATCGGGGTCAGCAACCCCTCCCGCCCCGGCGGCACCGGGACGCCCGCCGCCCCCGTGGTCCACAACGCCTGGAAGGCCGCCCACCGCTCCGGCGGAAACGCGACCGGGGCCGGGGCCACCTCGTGCCCCATCGTCTCCAGCCAGCCGGCGGTCTCCTCGGCCGCGGCGGTGCACTCGGGGCTGACCGACGCCGTCTCCGAGATCACCGGACGCACCAACAGGCCGATCCGCAGCCGCCGCGGTGCCTCGTCACACGCCCGCAGGTAGGAGGGCGACCGTGGAAGCAGATACGTGTCGCCCGGCACGTTCCCGGCGAGCGCGTCGAGGGCGAGCGCCGTATCCCGGACCGTCCGGCTCACCACCCCGTCGCACACCAGCCCCGGCCCGGCCACCCGCCCCGGCAGGGTGCTCACCAGCCCGCGCGACGGCTTCAGCCCGACGACGCCGCAACTGCTCGCCGGAATGCGGATCGACCCACCCCCATCGGACGCATGCGCGATCGGCACGACGCCCGCCGCCACCGCAGCCGCCGCTCCGCCGCTCGAGCCGCCGGCGCCGCGCGAACGATCCCACGGTGTCACGACCGCCCCGGACGCCGGCTCCGTATAACACGGGAACCCGAACTCCGGCGCGGTCGTCAGCCCGACGGTGACCGTGCCCGCCTCGACGAGCCGCCGGGCCACCGCGTCGGTGCGGCGGCCCACGTTGCCCTCCAGCGCGAGGCTGCCGCCGGTGTACGGCAGCCCTTCGACCTCGGCCAGCTGCTTGATCGGGCACGGGACGCCCGCCAACGTCAGCGACCCCGCCTCGCCCTGCGCGACCGCGGCGTCGACCGCCTCGGCCTGGGCGAGGGCCCGCTCCTCGTCCACCCAAGCGAACGCCCCGAGCGATTCGGCGCCCCGGATGCGCCCGAGCGCCGCCCGGACGACCTCGACCGCCGACAACTCACCCGCGCGCACGCGCGCGGCGATCTCGACGGCGGTCACATCCACGTCGCCACCCTAGCTGCGCGGCCTCCGTCAGGGACGCCGCACCAGGATCCCATCGGCATCGGCGTACACGTAGCCACCATGCTCGAACACCACGCCGCCGAAGATCACCGCCTGCCCGCGCGTGCCCGTGCCGTGCTGGTGGCTGCGCCGCGGGTTCGTCCCGAGGGCCTTCACGCCGAGCTCGACGCCGCCCAGCCGCTCCGAATCCCGGACGGCCCCGTTCACGATCACCCCCGACCACCCGTTCTCGGACGCACTCCGAGCCAGCACGTCGCCCATCAGCGCCGACTCCAGCGAGCCTTCGCCGTCCACCACCAGGACGCGCCCCTCCCCCGGCGTCGCCAGGGCTTCCTTCACGAGGACGCTGTCATTCCGGACGTGCACCGTCTCGATCACCCCCTCGAACTCCTGCCTGCCGCCCAGGCTCCGGAACTGCGTCTCGCAGGACGCCAGCTCTTCCCCTCGCTCGTCGTAGATGTCAGCCGTCGTTCCCATCGTGGTTCCCTTGTTCGATCACTTCACTGGCCCCCGCACCGGACGCCGGCACCGCTGCCGCCCGCTCGGTCCGGTCAAGAATGAAGGGCACCGCGCCGCCCGCCTCGAGGAGGGCGACCTCCGCCTCCGTTTCGACCGCGGCCCTCGCCGCGATCTCGTGCCGGACGCCCCCGATCACCGCCACCACCGGCACGGACGCCTCCGGTGCGATCGCCGTCACATCGATCTCCACCGTGTCGTCGACGCCGAGCGACTGCACCAGGGCGAGGTCGTCGCCGGTCACGACGAGCGGCAGGATGCCCATCCCGACGAGATTCGACCGGTGGATCCGCTCGAACGACGCCGCGAGCACCGCCCGAATATCCAGCAGCCGCTGGGCCTTCGCGGCCCAGTCGCGCGACGACCCCATGCCGTACCGCTCCCCCGCGACCACGATCGCCGACCGCCCCTCGCCCCGGTACCGCGCGGCCACCTCGAAGATCGGCAGCACCTCGTGGCTCCCCGCGACCACGGTGTACCCGGTCGGCAGCCCGCCGTCGACACCGGCGCCCAGCGCGTTGCGGAGGTTCTTGTTGAAGAACGCCCCGCGCATCATCACCTTCCAGTTGCCGCGCCGCGACGCGAACACGTTCAGGTCGCCGCGGTCCTCGCCTCGCTCGACCAGGTAGTCGGCCACGAAGCTGTCCCGCGGGATCGCGCTCGCCGGCGAGATGTGGTCGGTCGTCACGTCGTCGCCCAGCACGAGCAGCGGCGTCGCGGTGTAGCGGCCCAGCAGGCACGACGTGTCCCCGGTCACGAACTCCGGCGGCTGCAGGATCGTGGACGCCTCGTCCCACGGGTACAGCGCCCCCGTGGCCGCCTCCAGCCCCGCCCAGCTCTCGCTGGCCCGCGCCTGCGCGAACGCCTCGCCGAAGTCCTCCGCCCGCAGCCCGGACGCCAGCGCCGCGTCCACCTCGGCCGGGTCGGGCCACAGATCCGCCAGCCGGATCTCGCGGCCGTCCGCCGTCGTCCCCAGGACGCCGTCCGCCACGTCCGCGGTCGCGTCGCCGACGATCGCGTACGCGACCACGAGCGGCGGCGCCATCAGGAACGCCAGATCGAGCGACGGGTTCACGCGCCCCGGGAAGTTCCGGTTGCCCGAGAGGATCGCCACCGGACGCACGTCCCCCCTCGCCGCCAGCGTCGCGATCGGCTCCGGCAGCGGCCCCGAGTTACCGATGCAGGTCGCGCACCCGAACCCGACGATGTCGAACCCGAGGGCGTCCAGGTCCTCCTGCAGCCCGGCGCGCTCCAGATACCGGACGGCCGCCGGCGAGCCGTGCGCCAACGACGTCTTCACCCACGGCTTCGCCGTCAGCCCCCACTCGCGGGCTCGCCGCGCGAGCAGGCCGGCGGTGACGAGTTGCCGCGGGTCCGTCGTGTTCGTGCACGACGTGATGGACGCCAGCGCCACCGGGAACGCCGGGACGCCGTCGGCCCCCGCCGGCGCACCCGGCTCCCCCACGGGCAGCGACGAGGGCACGTCGGCCAGGTCGAGCCGATCCTGCGGGCGCTGCGGCCCCGACGCGCTCCGGCGCAGCGACCCCAGGTCGATCTCCAGCACCTCCGAGTACTCCGGCTCGTCGGCGTCCGTCCGCCACAGGCCGGCCGCCCGCGCGTGGGCCTCGACCAGCGCGACGTGCTCCGCCGGACGTCCGGTCGCCGTCAAATACCGCCCCACGGCCGCGTCCACCGGGAAGAATCCCGTGGTCGCGCCGTATTCGGGGGCCATGTTGGCGACGACGCCACGCTCGCCGACCGACAGGGTCGAGACGCCCGGGCCGAAGAACTCCACGAACCGTCCGGCCACGCCGAGCCGCCGCAGCCGCTCGGTCACGACCAGCGCGAGATCGGTCGCGGACGCCCCGGCCGTCAGCGCGCCGCTCAACCGGACGCCCACGACGTCAGGCAGCCGCAGCGACGTCGGGATGCCCAGCATGATCAGCTCGGCCTCCAGCCCGCCGATGCCCCAGCCCAGCACGCCGAGCCCGTTCACCATCGGGGTGTGGCTGTCGGTCCCGAGCATGAAGTCGGGGGCGACCACGGGGGCGTCGACGCCATCCGGCCCGGGCAGCACGGTCGAGACCGTCGCGAATTGCTCCAGGTTCAGCGTGTGCATGATGCCGGTGCCGGGCGGGTTGATCGACACGCCCTTCATCGCCCCGGACGCCCACTTCAAGAACGCGAACCGCTCCTCGTTGCGGCGCAGTTCGAGCGCCTGATTCACGGCCACGGCGTCCGGACGCGCGTACGCCTCCACGGCCAGCGAGTGGTCCACCGAGACCTCGATCGGCAGCACGGGCACCAGGGACGCCGGGTCGCCGCCTCGCCGCGCGACGACGTCGCGCATCGCGGCCAGGTCGACGAGGGCGGGCGTGCTGGTCGTGTCGTGCATGAGCAGGCGGTCCGGCATGACGTCGATGGACGCCTCCCCGCCGCGCCCCCACGCCCGGAGCGCGTCGACGGACGCCTCGGCCGCCCCGGCGTCCTGGTGGCGCCAGCAGTTCTCGGCGAGGAGGCGCAGGACGTACGGCAGCCGGTCCAGGTCGTCGGCCAGCAGCCCCCGGACGTCCACCATCGCGTACGACGTGCCCCCGGTCTCGAGCGTCGTCCAGCCGTTCATCGGTTCCTCCTGAAGGTCCCCGGGTCGGCGCGCCGGGCGGTCGCGGGCGTGCGGTAGCCTCCCGACAACGGTGCGGACCGCGCCGTCGAGAAGGGGTGTTCGTGTCGAGCGCAGACCTGGGCCAGGCCCTGACGAAGAATCAGTTCGCCTACCGCGAGGTGCGGCGGCGCATCATCATGGGCGAGCTGCCGCCCGGCGAGCCGATCCCGCAGGCGCGGCTGGCGGCCGACCTCGGCGTCAGCCTCACACCGCTGCGCGAGGCCCTGCGCAAGCTCGACGCGGAGGGGCTGGTGGAGTTCGCGTCGCACAAGGACGTCCGCCCGACCATGCTGACGGCGGCCGGTGCGCGCGACCTCTACGAGATCCGCCGACACCTCGAGCCGCACGCGACGCGGCTCGGCGCCGAGCGCCGCACGGACGCCGACGCCGACGCCATCGAGCGCGCCGCCGCCGAGCTCGTGCCCCTGACCGGCGACAGCAGCCTCGAGGCGATGCTCGCCCATCGGGCCTTCCACCGGGCGCTGTACGGCGCCTCGCACAACCGCGAGCTGGTCACGGTGCTCGACGGCCTCTGGGACAAGGCGGATCGCTACCGGCGCCTCGGCATGAACCTCGCGGGCATCGATCAGGCCGAGCGGCTGGAGCGGGTGCGACGCCAGCACACGGCGCTCGCGGACGCGGTCGTCGGCGGCGACCCGGACGCCGCCGAGCGCGTCTCCCGCGAGCACATCGACTCGAGCCTGACGCGGCTCGTGGAGTCGACGCTCGCGTGACGCGGCGCGCGGGCGACGGTTTGCCGCCCGCCTGCCGGTGGCCGCGGTGCTCACGCCTCCACCTTCTCAGACTCCGCGCCCCGGCGTGCCTCGCGCAGCTTCATCCCGGCCATCATCGCCGTCGCGATCACGAGCAGGACGCCGAAGAAGATCAGTCCGGCGGTCGTCGAGCCAGTCCGCTCGACGATGAGGCCTTGCGCGTACGGGCCGACGAACCCGCCCAGGTTGCCGATCGAGTTGATGGCGGCCACGGCGGTCGTGGCGCTCGCGCTCGACAGGAACAGCCCGGGCACCGCCCAGAACGGGGACTTGAACGCGTACAGCCCGGCGAGCGCGATGCAGATCGCGCCGATGGCGAGCACGGGCGACTGCGTCAGCGCGGCGCCGAACATCGCCAGCGCCGAGACGCCGAGCGGCAGCCAGCAGTGCAGCTTGCGCTCGCGGACGGCGTCCGAGTGGCGCGCCCACAGGATCATCGCGACCGTCGCCACCGCGTACGGGATCATCCCGATGAGCCCGATCTGGATCGTCGTGAGCGACCGCCCGAGCTGCTTGATGATCTGCGGCAGCCAGTAGCCCGTGCCGAGGCTGCCGACCTGGTACACGAAGTAGATCGCGCCGAGGTAGAGCACCTTGGGGTTCCCGAGGGTCTTCCACAAGGACAGATGCTGCACGCGGTCGGCCTTCGCGGACGCCTCGGCGTCCAGTTGGGACACCAGCCACTCGCGCTCGTCGTCGGCCAGCCAGCGGGCGTCGCGGGGGCGCTCGGTCATGACGAACAGCGTCAGGACGCCGAGCAGCACCGCCGGGACGCCCTCGAGGATGAACATCCAGCGCCAACCGGACAGCCCGAACCAGCCGACGTTCTCCATGATCCAGGTGGACAGCGGCGAGGCGATGATGTAGCTCACGGGGATGGACGCGGTGAACAGCGACATCGTCGTCGCGAGGTCCTTTTCGCGGAACCAGCGGGTGAGGTAGATCACGATGCCGGGGAAGAACCCGGCCTCGGCGACGCCGAGCAGGAAGCGGGCCGCGATGAGCTGCCACCCCTCGTGCACGAAGCCCATCAGCGTGGCGATGACGCCCCAGGTGAGCAGGATGCGCGCGATCCAGGGGCGGGCGCCGAACTTGGCCAGCGCCGCGTTGCTGGGCACCTCGAACAGGAAGTACCCGATGAAGAACAGGCCCGCGGCCAGGCCGAACACCTGACTGGTGAGCCCGAGTTCGGCGTTCATGTGCAGGGCTGCGTAGCCGATGTTCGCGCGGTCGACGTAGTTGACGATGTACAGGATGAAGACGAAGGGGATGATGCGCCACGTCACCTTCCGGACGACGTGCGCTTCGAACGGGGTCCGCCCGCGGCGGTCCAGGGCGACGGGTTGGTTGTTGTACTCACTCATTGAGCACCTCCTGATTCCGATGTTATAAAATATGAGATCGTGGGAGGCAGGTTGACAACCCTCCCATTGGTTGGCAACAACGCCGGAAGTTTCATTAGTTTTTGTCATCGAGACCACTCGGGGTCGGCCCGGGTGCCTCGGCGCCCTCCGCTCCCCCGTTCCCGGACGCCCGCCCCCGCGTTTTCGCTTGCCGGACGCCTCCGACCGGGGGCCTCCGGCGCGCGGCCACCGGCGCTGAATCGGGCGTCCCCCGCACGGGGACGTGTCGCCAACCAGAGGCATTTCCGGCCGTCAGAGGCATGTTCAAAGACGAGACGCATGCATCTTTGGGGGCGTAACGTCACGAACTGACAAGGCGATGGCGCCGCGACGGGCGGGGCCGAACCCCGCCCACGATCGGGATGCTGACCACATCCGGGCCGCGCGGCAGGAGAGGGTGACCAACCTCTCGCCACTGGGGGATCGCCTGACCAGAGGTCTCCCTTTCGCGGCGCCACGCATCACGGTCTTTCGGGGGGAAGACAGTGTCTGGGGGACTGGATTCTGCGCGCTCACGCGCGCTCTCAACAACCTCGGCCGAACACCGGACGGTGTTCGCCGATCCGACAGGACGCCGCTGGCGTCGCACACGCTGGCTCGTGGCCGGGCTCGCGATCATCCTGCTCGCCGTCGGGGTGGCCTTCGTGCCGGGCGCGATGCGCTCGCCGCATGCCGCCGCTCCGGCGGGCACCGAGCTCACCATCTTCGACACCGGCAAAGAGACGCCGGTCGTCGGCAACGGCCCGCTTGAGCGGGTGCTTCGCATCGTGCGGGCGCCCGGCGGCGGGACCGTCGGCCTCGAGCCCTTCACGGGCGAGAAGCTGGCCACCTTCGACGCGACCGACAGCAAGTCGTTCGACGACCACGAGTACGCCATCCAGCGGTTCGGCTACTCCGCCGCCGCGCACCGGTCGCTGCAGCTCACGTTCGACGACGGGCCCGACGCGGCGGTCACGCGCGCGCTGCTCGACGAACTGGCGCGCGAGAAGGTGCCGGCCACGTTCTTCGTCATGGGCGAGCACGTCGCGGCCAACCCTGACATCATCCAGCGCATGGCCCGCGAGGGCCACGCCATCGGCATCCACACCATGGATCATCCGCAGATGGCGAAGGTGCCCGCGTGGCGCCAGCAGCTCGAGCTCGTGCTCACGGAGCGGCTGATCCGCACCTACGCCGGCGAGAACGCCCAGATGTGGCGCATGCCGTACACCGGCCCCGACCTGGCGCTCCAGCGCGAGACGATCTCGGGCCTGCTGCACGCGCAGCGACAGGGCTACGTGCACGCCAGCTACGACTTCGACACGCTCGACTGGGAGGTGGACTCCAACCCGGCCGGGAAGGCGTCCGACATCCCGATGCCGAACTTCGACTCAGGCGAGAACATCACCGTCCTGATGCACGACGGCGGCGGCGACAACCGCATGAGGACCGTCGAGTACGTCAAGCACCTGATCGCGGAGGCCCGCGCCCACGGCTACTCGTTCCACACGATGCCGCAGGTGCTTCCGGCCGCCGCCAACGCCAACGCGGCCGTGTCCGTCACCGACTACGACCTGGTCTCGACCGCGGTCGTCGCCGCGTACTACAGCTGGCCGGGCTACCTGATGTCCGGGCTGTTCGGCCTGGCCCTGGTGATCGTGCTCGGCCTCGGCGCGTTCAACATCGTGCTCGCCTACCGGCGCCGCAAGGCGCGCGACGCGATGACGTGGCCGGCCGTGGCCGACATGAACGTGTCGGCGTCCGTGGTGCTGGCCGCGTACAACGAGGAGGGCGTGATCGCCCGGACGCTCCACAGCGTCCTCGCCTCGGAGTACCCGATCCACGAGCTCATCGTCGTCGACGACGGCTCGTCGGACGCGACCGCGGCCCGCGTCCGGGAGGTCGCGCGCCGGGACGCCCGCGTCCGGCTCATCACGCAGCCCAACGGCGGCAAGTCGAGCGCGATGAACAACGGGGTGGCCGCGGCGTCCGGCGACGTCATCGTCACCCTGGACGCCGACACGATCCTGACGCCCGACTCCATCACCAACCTGGTGCGGCACTTCGCCGTACCCGGCGCCGAACGCCTGGGCGCCGTCGCGGGCGTCGTCGCGGTCGGCAACCGGACGAAGAACCTCATGACCCGCTGGCAGGCGCTGGAGTACCTCACGATGATCGGTCTCGAGCGCTCCTCGCAGGACGCCCTCGGTGCGATCAACATCGTCCCCGGCGCGTGCGCCGCGTGGCGGCGCGAGGCGATCGTCGAGGCCGGCGGCTTCTCCACCGACACCCTCGCCGAGGACTGCGACCTCGCCCTGACGCTGCACCAGCTCGGCTGGCGCATCACTCAGGACGACGACGCGTACGCCTACACCGAGGTCCCGGAGACGCTCGACGCCCTGCTGAAGCAGCGCGAGCGCTGGACCTACGGCACGCTGCAGGCGATGCACAAGCACCGCCGGATGATGGTCAACCGCCGCTTCGGGGCGCTCGGCTGGTACGTGATGCCGAACTTCCTGCTGTCGGTCGCGATCCCGCTCGTGTTCCTGCCGTTCGTCGCGGTGATCACGTTCCAGACGGCCGCCGGCGGCGGGCTGCTCATCCTGGCCGCCTACTGGGTCATGTTCTGCCTGATCCACCTGGGTCTGGCGGCCGCCAGCATCGGGCTCATGCGCGAGGACTGGAGCCACCTGAAGATGGTGCCCTTCTACCGCCTCGTGAACGACCCGCTGCGGGCGTACCTGCTGTACAAGTCCGTCGTGCTCGCGATCAAGGGCGGCACGATGGGCTGGAACAAGCTCGCCCGCACCGGCTCCATGGACGCCGCCCACGACTCGCGGCTGTTCGCCCGCGGCACGAAGGGGGCGACGGCATGACGGCGCTCATGAACCGGATCGATTCCACGCCGGACGCGATCGCGGCCGGCCCGACCACGGCGTCCCCGGCGCCCGGCGCCCAGCGCGCCGCGGCGTCCCGGGACCTGTACATCGACACCCTGCGCGGCGTCGGCCTGCTCCGCGTTCTGAGGTATCACACGTTCGGGTGGGCCTGGCTGCCAATGGTGTACC
>CALMAD010000328.1 GCA_937859105.1 uncultured Propionibacteriaceae bacterium | reverse complement strand
CCGGGCTTGGTGGGAGCGGGCGATGCTGTCGATCCACCCGCACTCGACGTGGGCCATCCACGTCCGCAGCCCGTTCGCGCCGGGCAAGTCCAGCTGGAACCGCTCGCGGCACTGACCGGGCGCTGACGGACGCGTCCGGACGCCCGCCGCCTCACCCCACCACCCGCAGCACGAGGTCCCGGAACCACCGCTGCGCGGGCGTCACGAGCGATTCCGGGCGCGTGTACACCGACACGGGCGGCGACTGGACCGGCCAGGGCAGGCGATGCAGGGCCAGCGTGTGACGGGGGGCGAGCGCCTCGACGACGTGCCGGGGCAGGAACGCGACAAGGTCCGAGCCTTCCAGCAGCAGCGGCACCGACGCGTACCCCTCCACGACCAGAGCCACCTGCGGCTGCAAGCCGTGCTCGACGATCGCCTGGTTGGGGAACGTATGGCCCCCCTGGCTGGAGACCTGCACGAGACGCCGCCCGGCGAACATGTCCGGGCCCGTCTCGGGCAGCGCGTGCGCGGCAGAGGTCACCGCGACGTACTCGACGTCGCGGAACGGCGTCCGCCAGACGCGCTGCGGCCCGTAGACGGTCACGGAGATCGCCAGATCGACGGCGCCGCGGACCAACGCCTCTTCCGCCTCAGTCGCGATCATCGAGACCGCGCGCAGGCGCAGCCGGGGCGCCTCCGCCAAGGCGACCGCGGCGATCGGCGGCAGGAAGGTCAGCTCCCCCAAAGACGAGACGGCCAGGCACATCTCGGCCTCGTGCGAGGCTGCGTCGAACGTCGGCGGCCCCTCGAGCGTCGCGTCGATCTGCGTGAGCGCCTGCTTCAGCGACGGGTAGATGCGATCGGCCAGCGGCGACGGCAGGAACTCGTGGCCCCGCCGGCGAAACAAATCGTCGTCGAAGTGACGCCGGAGGCGTCCCACGGTGTAGCTCACCGTCGGCTGCGTGACGTGGAGCGTCGCGGCGGCCGCGGTGACGCTGCGGGCCTCGTAGACGGCCAGGAAGGTGCGGATCATGTTCAGGTCGGTGACACCCATGTATCGATGCTATCGATACCAACTCCGAGAATGATCTATTGGATAAGTAGCGAGGTGCTGGCTTGACGTGGACGTGTCCAGGAGGCGCATCGCAGCGTCCCCCCTGGTCAACGTCCATTCAACTCGGCGTGCCGCGATCTGCCGTGCCGCCCGCCCCCGGCACAACTCGATCCTCGTCTTGACAGGAGCACCATGACCCACGCAACCACGCAGCGCGGGGGGTTTCTCTCGTCGACCGCGTCCGCGCCGGAGCGAGCCGCGGCCAGATCGTCGCCGCCGTCCTGTCGTGGCTCACCGTGACGCTGGAGGGCTTCGAGTTGGTCACGCTGGGCGCGATCATCCCCACGTTCCTCCAGGCCAAATACCTGGGCATGGGCGTCCCGGAGACGACCTTCATCGCCACGCTGTCGCTCATCGGCGTCGGCCTGGGCGCCAGCGGCATCGGCCCGATCGCCGACCGTCTCGGGCGCCGCGTGGCCCTCATGGGCTCGGTGCTCGTCTTCTCCGTCTTCACGTTGCTGCAGCCGCTGTCGACGTCGGTCGCGATGTTCGCCGGCCTTCGCTTCGTCGCCGGTCTCGGGTTGGGCGCCTGCATGCCCGCCGCGCTGGCGATTGGCCGAGGTGACGCCGGCGGCTCACCGGGCCAAGTCGGCGACGATCACGATGACCGGCTACCACGTCGGTGCGGCGGTGGCCTCCCTGGTCGCGATCGCCGTGCTGCCGCACTGGCAGTGGCTCTTCTGGGTCGGCGGGGCCATCGGCATCGTCCTACTGCCGATCATGTGGAAGGCCCTGCCCGAGTCCAAGCCGACCCGCACCGCGGATGCCCCCACCGTCCCGCTGTCGTCCCTGCTCCGGCGTCCTTACCTGCGCCCTAGCCTGGGCCTGTGGCTCGGCTCGTTCATGGGTCTGCTGCTCGTCTACGGCCTGCTCACCTGGCTGCCGCAGATCATGCGGGCCGCCGGCTACTCCCTGGGCTCGTCCCTGGTGATGCTCTTCATCATGAACGTCGGCGCCGTCGTGGGCCTTCTGCTGGCCGGCTGGGTCGGCGACACCAAGGGCATCAAGCCCTCGATCCTGGTGTGGTTCGCGGTCGGGGCGGTGTTCCTCGCCCTGTTGTCGGTGCGCATGACCAACCCGCTGCTGCTCAACTCCGTCGTGTTCGTCGCCGGTGTCTTCGTGTTCAGCGCCCAGGTCCTCATCTACGCGCTGGTGTCGCACCTCTTCCACGCCGACGTCCGCGCGACGGCCCTCGGCCTCACCTCCGGCGTCGGACGCCTCGGCGCGATCCTCGGACCGCTCGTCACCGGCGGCCTCGTGCAGGCCGGCCTGGGGCACCCGTGGGGCTTCTACGTCTTCGCACTGGTCGCCCTGCTCGCGCTCGGCGCGATCGCGATCGTGCCCGCCCATCCGCCCACGCTCGACCAGCCGGACGCCTGAGCGCACCCGCCCACCGACCCTCACCGCACATCGGAGTACTCGCATGATCATCGACATCCACGGCCACTGCACGACGGCCCCCCAACAGTTGGGAGCGTGGCGCGACCTTCAGATCGCGTTCGCCGACGGCAGCGGCCCCCGGCCCGACCCGGACGCCCTGGCCATCAGCGACGACGACATCCGCCAGACGATCGAGGCCAACCAGTTGCGCCTCATGAACGAGCGCGGCAGCGACGTGACGATCTTCAGCCCGCGGGCGTCCTTCATGGCCCACCACATCGGCGACCTGAAGGTCAGCAAAACGTGGGCGCGCATCTGCAACGATCTGGTGGCCCGCGTCAGCGCGCTGTACCCGGACCGCTTCCTCGTGGGCGCGATGCTGCCGCAGTCCCCCGGCGCTGCCCCGGAGACGAGCGTGCCCGAGCTCGTCCGCGCGGTGGAAGAGCTGGGCGCCGTGACGGTCAATCTGAACCCCGACCCGTCGGGCGGCCACTGGACCTCCCCGCCGCTCACCGACCGGAGTTGGTACCCCCTGTACGAGAAGCTCGTCGAGTACGAGATCCCCGCCATGGTCCACGTGAGCACGTCGTGCACCCCGGCCTTCCACACGACCGGCGCGCACTACCTCAACGCCGACACGACCGCCGTGATGCAACTCATCCAGGGCGACCTGTTCGCCGACTTCCCGACGTTGAAGCTCGTCATCCCGCACGGCGGCCGGGCCGTCCCCTACCACTGGGGCCGCTTCCGCGGGCTCGCCATGGCCCTGAAGAAGCCGCCGCTGGAGGAGCACCTGCTGGGCAACGTGTTCTTCGACACCTGCGTCTACCACCAGCCCGGCATCGACCTGCTCACGACCGTCGTGCCCGTCGAGAACATCCTGTTCGCCTCCGAGATGATCGGCGCCGTCCGCGACGTCGACCCCGACACCGGCCACTACTTCGACGACACCAAGCGCTACGTGGACGCCACCGCGAACCTCACCGACGCCGAGCGCGCGCAGGTGTTCGAGGCCAACGCCCGCCGCGTGTACCCCCGCGCCGACCGCGCCCTCGCGGCGCGCGGCCTGTGAAAGGAGCAACCATGCGTCTCAACAACCTGGGCATCGTCCACACCACGATCGAGCGTCCCGACCCGGACGCCGTCGCCGCGCTCTCTCAGTTCGGCGTCGCCACGATCCACGAGGCGATGGGCCGCGTCGGGCTGATGCGCCCCTACCTGCGCCCCGTCTATCGCGGCGCGAAGCTGTGCGGCCCGGCCGTCACCGTCCTGCTGCAGCCCGGCGACAGCTGGATGCTCCACGTGGCCGCCGAGCAGATCCGCGAGGGCGATGTCCTCGTGGCCGGCTGCACCACCGAAAGCGAGGACGGCTTCTTCGGCGAGCTGCTCGCCACGTCGCTCAAGGCGCACGGCTGCGCCGGCCTCGTGATCGACGGGGGCGTCCGGGACATCGCCGACCTCGAGGAGATGGACTTCCCCGTCTTCAGCCGCGCGATCAACGCCAAGGGCACGGTGAAGGCGACGCTGGGCTCGGTGAACATCCCCGTGGTCGTCGCGAACGCCGTGGTCAACCCGGGTGACGTCGTGGTCGCGGACGTCGACGGCGTCGTCGTCGTCCCCCGTGAGCTGGCCGGGGCCGTCGCCGAGGCGGCGGCGAAGCGCGAGGCGAACGAGGAGTCCAAGCGGGCGAAGTTCCGCGACGGCGTCCTCGGGCTGGATCTGTACAAGATGCGCGAGCCGCTGGCCGAGGCCGGGCTCACCTACGTCGACTGACCCCGGACGCGAGAAAGGAGCACCGATGCGCCACGGCGAGACGACCGGCGGCTTCACCAAGACCGAAGGCTGGCTGGACTGGTACGACGGGCCGAGCACGCCCGCCTTCCGTGTGCCCGCCGGCTCGGTGGACGCCCACTGCCACGTGTTCGGGCCCGGCGCGCAGTTCCCGTACGCCCCGGAGCGGAAGTACACCCCCTGCGACGCGTCGGCCGAGCAACTGTTCGCGCTGCGCGACCACCTGGGCTTCCAGCGCAACGTCATCGTCCAGGCGACCTGCCACGGCGCCGACAACCGCGCGCTCGTCGATGCACTGCGCCGCAGCGAGGGCCGGGCGCGCGGCGTGGCGACCGTCCGTCGCGACGTCACCCCCGACGAGCTCGCCGCCCTGCACGAGGCCGGGGTCCGCGGCGTCCGGTTCAACTTCGTCAAGCGGCTCGTCGACCGGGTGCCGACCGACTCGCTGCACGAGATCGTCGAGAAAATCACGCCGCTCGGCTGGCACGTCGTCATCTACTTCGAGGCCAACGACCTTCCCGACCTGTACGACTTCTTCGCGGGCATCCCGACGCCGGTCGTCGTCGACCACATGGGACGCCCCGACGTCACGCAAGACCCGGACGGCCCCGCCTTCGGGCAGTTCCTGCAGTTGATGCGCGACAAGCCCGAAGTGTGGTGCAAGGTCACCTGCCCCGAGCGGCTCAGCACGACCGGCCCCCGCGCGCTCGACGGCGAGCGGAACGCCTACACCGACGTCGTCCCGTTCGCCCGGCGCGTGGTCGACGAGTTCGGCGACCGCGTCCTGTGGGGCACCGACTGGCCGCACCGCAACCTGAAGAGCCACATGCCCGACGACGGGCTGCTGGTCGACGTCATTCCGCACATCGCGACCACGCCGGACGCCCAGCAGCGCCTGCTCGTGGACATCGGCGACACCGGCACCTACATCGCCCGCTACGACGACCTCGTGAACGGCAAGGAGGAGCCGATCGACGTCTCGCACGTCGACGTCAGCATGAACGGCATCGAGCTGCAGGACCGCGAGTTCGTCGCCGCGATCCGGGAGGGGCGCGAGCCGAACTCGTCGTTCCGCCGCGTCATCGACTGCTACCGGGTGCTCGGCCAGCTCGAGGAGCAGCTCGGCCGATGAGCACGCTGCCCACCCGCACCATCGGCCCGCTGACGGTCAGCGCGCTCGGCCTCGGCTGCATGCCGCTGAGCTACGGCTACGGCGTCCCGCCGTCGCCCGAGGACGGCGTCGCGCTGATCCGGCAGGCGTTGGACGCCGGCGTCACGTTCCTCGACACGGCCGCCCTGTACGGGGCCGGCCGCAACGAGGAGTTCGTCGGCCGGGCCATCGCCGGGCGGCGCGACGAGGTCGTCGTCGCGTCCAAGGGCGGGATGGGGCTGGTGGACGGCGTCAAGACGATCGACGGACGCCCCGAGACGCTGCGGGCGCACTGCGACGCCTCGCTGCGGCGCCTGGGGGTGGACGTCATCGACCTGTACTACCTGCACCGCTGGGACAAGACGGTGCCGATCGCCGAGAGCGTCGGCGGGCTCGTCGACCTCATGGGGGCCGGCAAGATCCGCGCCATCGGCCTGTCGGAGGTCTCGACGACCCGGCTGTGCGAGGCGCAGCAAATCGCCGCGATCGCGGCCGTCCAGAACGAGTGCTCACTGTGGACCCGCAACCCCGAACTGGGCCTCGTCGAGGCCTGCGAGCAGACGGGCGTCGCGCTCGTCCCGTTCAGCCCACTCGCCCGCGGGTTCCTGACGGGGGCCCTGCCGGACCCGCAGGCGTTCGAGTCCGGCGACCTGCGCCGCGGCATGCCGCGCTTCCAGCCCGACCCCTGCCCGGCAACGCCGCGCTGCTGCCGGCGTGGACGGACTTGGCCGCCGAGGCCGGGTGCACGCCGGGGCAACTCGCGCTGGCGTGGCTGCTGAGCCGCGGCGAACGGGTCGTCCCGATCCCGGGGACGACCGACCCCGACCATCTCGCCGAGAACCTCGCGGCCGTCCATGTCACGCTCTCCGACGACGTCCTCGCCCGCGCGGACGCCCTCGTCAACCACGCCACCGTCGTCGGGCCGCGCTACAGCGCCGCCCAGTCGCGCGAGGTGGACGCCGACACCTTCGAGGAGGACGCGTGACACTCTCCGGCATCTCGTCCATGGCCACCAAGGGCGTCCTGGCCGCCCTCGCGGACGCCGCCGCGTCCGCCGGCGCGCCGACCATCGCCTTCGAGTCGGTCGGCGGAGTGCTCGCCGCCGATCGCGTCGCGGCGGGTGAGGCGCTCGACGTCGTCGTGCTCGCCTCCGGGGCGATCGACCGGCTGGCCGACGACGGCCACGTCGACCCGGCCACCCGGACGCCGCTCGTGCTGTCCCAGGTCGCCGCGGCCGTCCCTGCCGGCGACGACGCCGCGGACGACCCGGACGGCGCGACGCCGCCGCCGGGCCCGGCATTCGCCCACGCGTCCGAGCTGCGCGCTGCCCTGCGCGCGGCCTCCCGCATCGGCTACTCGACGGGCCCGAGCGGCACCGCCCTGGTCCGCATGATCGAGGGCTGGGGGTTGAGCGACGAGCTGAGTGACCGGCTCGTCCAGGCCCGCCCCGGCGTCCCGGTGGCCGCCTCGCTGGCCGCCGCCGAGGTCGACCTCGGCTTCCAGCAACTCAGCGAGCTCGTCGGCCAGCCCGGCGTCCGGATCCTCGGCGTCCTCCCCGACGACTGCGCGATCGAGACCGTGTTCACCGCGGCGGTCGCCACGGCGTCCGGAAGCCCCCGGCAGGCCGCCGAGCTGATCGCCTTCCTGGCCTCGGCCGAGGCGTCCGGCATCAAGGCGGAGCACGCGTTCCGCACCCCGTGACTTTCCAGCCGCATCAAGCACCGCAACGCCCCAGGGACAAGGAGGACCCATGGACAGACAGATCACCACCACCCGCGTCGGCATCGTCGGCGGCGGCCCTGCCGGACTCATGCTCAGCCACCTGCTGGCGCGCGAGGGCGTCGACAACGTCGTCATCGACAACCGCGACCACGACCTCATCGCCCGGACGCACCGGGCCGGGATCCTGGAGGCCGGCAGCGTCCGGATGCTCACCGACACCGGCGTCGACGGGCGCATCCTCGATGAGGGGTACGAGCACAGCGGGATCTACCTGCGCTTCAACGGGGAGAACCACCACATCGACTTCAAGAAGCTGGTCGGGCAGACGGTGCGGCTGTACCCGCAGAACGACGTGTTCCTCGACCTGGCCGCCGCCCGGCGCCGCGACGGCGGCGACGTCCGGTTCGGCGTCACGGACACCGAGGTGCTCGACATCGCCACCGACTCCCCGACGATCAGCTTCACCGACGCCGACGGCGTCGCCCAGCAGGTCCGGTGCGAGGTCGTCGTCGGGGCCGACGGCTCGCGCAGCCGCTGCCGCGACCTGATCCCCGGCCGCGTCAAGCACACGATGCGCTACCCGTTCGCGTGGTTCGGCATCCTCGCCGAGGCTCCGTTCAGCTCCGACGAGCTCATCTACTGCCATTCGCCGCGCGGATTCGCCCCTATCAGCCAGCGGACGCCCACGGTGCAGCGCATGTACTTCCAGTGCGACGCCGACGCCTGGTCCGACGAGCGGATCTGGGACCACCTCGACTCGATCCTCGAGGGCCCGGACGGCTTCAAGCTCAAGCGCCGCCCGATCTTCGACAAGGTCGTGCTGCAGTTCCGCTCGTTCGTCCAGGAGCCCATGCAGCACGGCAACCTGTTCCTCGCCGGGGACGCCGCCCACACCGTCCCGCCGACGGGCGCCAAGGGGCTGAACCTGGCCTTCGGCGACGTCGCCCTGCTCGCCCCCGCGCTCGTCACGTGGGCCAAGACCGGGTCGCGCGCCGACCTGGACACCTACGGCGCACGTGCCGCGCAGCGCATCTGGAAGTCGCAGAACTTCAGCTACTGGATGACCCAGATGCTGCACACCCCCGCCGACGACAACCCGTTCGTCGTGAAGCGCCAGATCGGCGAGCTGCTGTCGGTGGTCTCCTCCAAGGACTCCATGAAGTACCTCGCCGAGTGCTACACCGGCTGGCCGTACGACCTGCCCGACCTCATGGAGTGACTCCCCACCGCCACGCCCGGGGCGCGGCCGCCGGCCGTTCAGCGCTCGGCGTCCGGCTTGGGATACATCCGGACGCCCCACAGGATCGACGTCGCGTCGTCGCTGCGGTCGGGCGGGATGGGGGCGTCCACGGCGAAGGGACGCCCCTGGCTCTCCGGCAGCAGGGCGCGCGCCTGGGCGCGCGAGAGGCCGGTCATCTGCAGCAGGTCGACGACCAGCGCCCGCTGCAGCGACATGAGGGCCACCGGGCGCCACCCCTCCCGGTGGGTCATCAGCGTCGGGTCGGAGCGGCGGGCGACGTCCTTCAGCAGTTCCTGGGCACGGGTCGGCCGTTCCCAGGCGCGGACGGCGTCCACGATCGCGCGCATGGCGACCGCCGTGTCGGCGATCAGCCCGCCGAGCACCGGGATGCGCCCGACCTCCTCCGACATGCCGAGCGACTGGCGGTTCAGCATCATCGCGCTCCGGTCGGCGCGGCGCGCGAGCCGGTAGAGCCGGTCGAGTTCGCGCGTGACCGGACGCTCGCGCCGCAGCGTCGGGTTCAGGTTCACCACCTCGCGGGCGGTGACGAGCGTCTGCTCCCAGGTGTCCATGACGCGGCGCAAGGAGCGGTGGGCTAGGGCGGCCTCCTGGATCTCCTCGACGTCGGCGGTCTTCAGCCCGTGGGCCAGCATCTCGAGCGTCCGGGCGAACTCGGTGAGCGCGTTCGCGGCGTAGCGCCGCGGGCGTTCGGTGGGGTGCCGCGGCATCAGCACGGCGAACACGAAGGCGACGAGCGACCCGACCAGCGCGTCGCTCCAGCGGCCCGCCGGCGTCGTCGTCCCCCCGGACGCCGTCGCCGCGTACACCGTCATGGCGAGCACCACGATGCCGTTCACCCCCGACTGGATCGTGAACAGGTCTCCGCGGTCCAAGAACCGTCCGAGCAGCGCCGACACGACCAGCACGACGAAGATCTGCCAGGCGCCCGCCTGAAACACCAGCGTGAACGCCTCCCCGACCAGGACGCCGAGCGTCGCTCCCGCGCCCAGCTCGGCGACCTTGCGCGGAACCCGGTCGAGCTTGAACCCCAGGCACACCCACGTGGCGATCGGGGCGAACATCGGGTCGGGACGCCCCAACAGGTCGTGCGCGATGAACCACGCCAGCGCGGCGCCGACCGCCGACTGCAGGATCGGGACGAACGAGCCGCGGACGCGCAGCCAGCCCTGCCGCAGGAAGCTGGTGACGAACAGCCGCGCGCGACGGGCGTCGATATCGGGCCGGGAGTGTTTCACTAGGACATTCTCCTCCCGCGGCGCGCCGCGGCCGCGGCGTGCCCACCGCGCGTCAGCCGCGCGGCGTCCCGCCGTCGGGAGCGCCGACGAACGCGGAGGGCATCAGGCCGGGCAACACGTCCTCCAGGCTGAGGACGCCGACCTCCCGTCCGCCGTCGGTCACGATGGCGAGCTGGGCGTGCGCCTGGGACAGGCGCGCCAGCGCGGTGGTCAGCGGGGCGTCCGCCGCGACGCGGACCGGGTCGCGGGCCACCTCCAGGACCGGGCGGCTCAGGTCGTCGGCGGCGAGGGTGTCGCGCACGTGCACGACGCCCTCGGTGCGGTCACCGTCGCGCACCAGCACCCGCAGGTGGCGGGTGCGCCGGGTGGTCTGCTGGACGTCGGCGAGCGTCGCGTCCAGCCCGACCGCCGCGACCTCCTGCTCCGGGGGAACCATGTCGCCGGCCGTCCGCTCGCGCAGCACGAGCACCTGCGTGAGGGGCTCGCGGTAGTAGGCGTCCAGCGCGCCGATGTTCGCCGAATGCTCGATGAGCGCGCGGAGCCCCGAGGGGTCCTGACGCTCGGCGCGGTCGTCCACCGGCTCGGCCCCGGCGCGGCGCACCAGCCAGTTGGCGGCCGCGTTCAGGCCGACGAGCAGGGGCCGCGCCAGCCACATGAACGCGCGCATCGGCAGGGCGAGCAGCACCGACGAGTCCTCCGGGTGCGCGATCGCCCACGACTTCGGCGCCATCTCCCCGACCACGAGGTGCAGGAAGGTCACGAGCAGGAGTGCCAGCACGAACGCGACGACGTCGGCCGCCGCCTCGGGGAGCCCGGTGAAGGCCAGCAGCGGCATCAGCGCGTGATGCACGGCCGGCTTCGTCACGGCGCCCAGCGCCAGCGTGCAGATCGTGATGCCCAACTGCGACCCGGCGAGCAGCAGCGTCAGCTCCGCGGAGTTCTTGATCGCCGCCCGGCCGGCCGCCGACCCCGCCCGCTGTTCGAGCCGGTGCGGCTTGGCGGCCATGAGCGCGAACTCGGTCGCGACGAAGAAGGCGCTGAGCCCGACGATGACCACCGTCCACCCGACGACGGCCCAGCCGCCCGGCCCTGACTCGAGCGCGATCACGACGCCTCCCCTGCCGCGGGCCGGGCCTCGGGCGTCCCGTCCTCCCTTGGCGGTTCGGGCAGCGTCAGCCGCACCCGGCCCGGCACGTGCCGCCCGATCTCCAGGACCTCGATCCGGACCAGCCGCGCGGGGACGTCCTCGTCGAGGGCGAGGGCGGCGGCGTCCGGCTCGATCAGCACGTCGACGGTGTCGCCCACGCCCGGCAGGTCCCCGAACTCCTTGATGACCAGGCCGGCGATCGTCTGGTAGTCGCCCTTGGGCAGGTCGAGCCCGATGATGCGCTCGACCTCGTCCACGTGGACGGCGCCCGCCATCTCCCAGGCGCCGTCGGCGCCCACGGGCTGGGCGAGGTCCCCCTCGGGGTCGTGCTCGTCGAACAGCTCGCCGACGATCTCCTCGACGAGATCCTCCCGCGTCACGATGCCGATGAGGCTGCCGTACTCGTCGACGACGCAGGCCAGATCCTCCCCGTCGCTCTGCAACCGCGCGGACGCCTCCGGCAGGCTCACCGTCGCGGGCAGGATCAGCCCCGCGCGCGCGACTGTGGCGACGGACGCCTCCGGCTCTTCGGCCTCGAGCACGTCCAGCAGGTGCGCGACGCCGACGACGCGTTCGTCCGCGTCGAGCACCGGGTAGCGCGTGTGCCCGGTGGCCATGAGGGTGCGCGCCTCGGCCACCGTGTCGCCCTCCCGCAGGACGCCGACGTCCACGCGCGGGATCATCGCGTGCCCCGCGTTGCGCCGCGGGAAGTCGATCACGCGGTCGAGGATGAGCGAGAGTTCCGGCGGCAGCGTGCCGCCCGCCCTCGACGACGCCACGACCCGTTCCAGGTCGGTGGCCGAGGCGGCGCTCTCCACGTCGTGCACCGGCTCGATCCGCAACGAGCGCAGCAGCAGCTCCGCGGCCTTGTCGAAGACCCAGATCAGGGGCCCGAAGATCTTGAGGTAGAGCCCCGTCGACGGCGTCAGCGCGTCGGCGACCTCGGCCGACCGCGCGATGGCGTAGTTCTTCGGCAGCAGTTCGCCGAACAGCATCTGCACCAGCGTCGAGAACAGCAGCGCGACGGCGGCGCCCGCGGTCATGGCGACCGCGGTCGGGTTCTCCCCGCCCACGAGAGCAGCGAGCGATTCGCCGATCAGCGGCTCCGCGACGTACCCCACGAGCAGCCCCGTCACCGTGATGCCCAGTTGCGCCCCCGACAGCAGAAAGGACGTCCGACGCGTGATCTCCAGCGTCTTCGCCGCCCGCTCGTCGCCGCCGGACGCCCGCCCCCCGAGTTGGGAGCGGTCGACCGCGACGTAGGCGAACTCCTGCGCCACGAAGTAGGCGGTGAAGGCCGTGATGCCGAGCACCACCAGGACGCCGACCGTCAGTGAGAGCGCCGTTCCCACTCAGAACCCCAGCCGGTTGAGTTGCTTGGGGTCGCGCTGCCAGTCCTTCATCACCTTCACCTTGAGCGACAGGTAGCTCGGCATGCCGAGCAGCGCGTTGATCTGCGCGCGGGCGTCCGCCCCGACCTCCCGCAGGCGCGCGCCCTTGTGGCCGATGATGATGCCCTTCTGCGAGTCGCGCTCGACGACGATCGACGCGTAAATGTCCATGAGCGGCTTTTTCTCCGGACGCCCCTCGCGCAGCCCCATCTCGTCGATGACGACGGCGATCGAGTGCGGCAGCTCGTCGCGGACGCCCTCCAGCGCCGCCTCGCGGATCAGCTCGGCGACCCGCGTCTCGTCGGACTCGTCGGTCAGCGCGTCCTCGGGGTACAGGGGTGGCCCCTCGGGCAGCAGCTTCACGATCTCGTCGGTCACGTCGTCGACCTGGTCGCCGGCGACCGCCGACACCGGGATCATCGCCTCCCAGCGGATCCCCAGCTCCTCCTCCATCTTCTGGATGCGCACGAGGTGCTCGGCCATCCGCACCGGGCTCACCAGGTCGGACTTGGTCGCCAGCGCGATCAGCTTCGGACGCCGCGGCAGCTCCGCGATCTCGCGGACGAGGTACGTGTCCCCCGGCCCGATCCGCTGGCTCGCGGGCAGGCAGACGCCGATGACGTCCACCTCGGCCCACGTCTCGTGGACCAGGTCGTTCAGTCGCTCGCCCAGCAGCGTCCGCGGCCGGTGCAGGCCGGGCGTGTCGACGAGGATGAGCTGGGCGTCCGGCCTGATCAGGACGCCCCGGATGACGTGCCGCGTGGTCTGCGGCTTGCTCGACGTGATGGCGATCTTCTGCCCCACGATCGCGTTCGTCAGCGTCGACTTGCCCGCGTTCGGGCGGCCGACGAAGCACGCGAAGCCCGAGCGGAAACCCTCGGGGAAGCTCGGGGACGCCGGGAAGGCCGGCGGCGGCACGGCGCTCATCGCTCCCCCGCCTTCTCGGACGCGGCGTCGGCGGCGACCGGCCTGCTCAGACCGCCCTTGCCGAACGCCTTGGCCCCCGACTCGGCGGCCAGCTCGACCGTCGCGTCCACCCCGGCGTCGGCCGGGTGGTCGTCGTCGGTGATGCGGCCGGCGAGCACGGTCTGGATCGAGTGCCGCCGTCCGGACGCCCGCTCGGCGACGAGCTCGAGGCCCTCCCACTCCACGACGGAACCGGGGATCGGGATCTTGTTGAGCAGCTTCGCCATGAGGCCGAGCACCGTGTCGACGTCTTCGTCGTCGACGTCGAGCCCGAACAGCTCGCCGAGGTCGTCGACGGGCAGGCGGGAACTCACCCGGAACCGTCCGTCGGCCAGCTCGGTGGCGGGCGCGATCTCGGAGTCGTACTCGTCGACGATCTCGCCCACGATCTCCTCCAGAATGTCTTCGATCGTCGCGAGGCCGGCGGTGCCGCCGAACTCGTCGACGACGATGACCACGTGGCTGTGGGTGAGCTGCATCTCGCGCAGCAGCGCGTCCACCGGCTTCGAATCGGGGCAGAAGGTCGGCTTGCGCATGAGCGACTCGACCTGCTCGTCGGACTGGCTCCGGGGGTTGTCGTAGCTGCGGCGGATCACGTCTTTGAGGTAGAGGATGCCGAGCACATCGTCCACATCCTCCCCGATCACGGGGATGCGGCTGAAGCCCGAGCGCAGCGCGAGCGACAGCCCTTGCCGCAGGGTCTTGCCGGCCTCGATGTAGACCATCTCGGTGCGCGGCACCATGACCTCTTTCACGATCGTGTCGCCGAGGTCGAACACCGAATGGATCATCTTGCGCTCGCGCGCCTCGATCAGGTCGGACGCCTCCGCCATGTCGACCATCTCGCGCAGGTCGGCCTCCGACGTGAACGGCCCGTCGGTGAACCCGCGGCCCGGGGTGAGCGCGTTGCCGATGAGGATCAGCAGCTTGCTGATCGGCCCGAACACCGTCGTCAGCAGGGACAACGGGCCGGCCGCCCGCAGCGCGATCACGTCGGCCTTCTGCCGGCCGAGCGTGCGCGGGGAGACCCCGAGCAGGATGAAGGAGGCGACCATCATGATGCCGATGGTGAGGGCGAGCCTCTGCGCGTCTTGCGCGACGTGCTCGAACACCACGAGGGCGGTCAGCACGATCGCGCTCACCTCGGCAAGCACGCGCAGGAGCATCGCCGAGTTCAGCGTGGGCGCCGGATCCTGCACGATCAGCAGCAGCTTGTCGGCCCCGCGCGCCCCCTCTTTCACGAGCCCCTCGGCCCGCGACTTGCTGAACGACGCGAGCGCGGCCTCGGCGGCCGTCAGGAACCCACCGATGATCAGGCACACGACGGCGACGGCCAGTTGGACCCAGTTCTCTTCTGTCAGGATCATCCACATCTTTCGGGACGGCGATCAATGCCGCCCAGTCTAGGGGTCGGAGCCGACAGCCTCCACGCAGCCTCCACCCGTGGGCGGTGTCGAGCGCTCGGAGCGCCGCCGCAACTCCGGACGCGGTGTCGCTTACATTGCTGACATGCGTTCACGACTAGCTCTCGCGGCCCTCGTCCTCCCGCTGCTGGCCGCGTGCCAGGCGACGTCCACCGCCACCCCCACGTCGGCGCCCACCACGGACGCGTCGCCGACGGCGTCCGCGGCTCCCTCCATGCCGGCGACCACGCCGACCGAGCAGACCCCGACCGCCCCCGCGACGACCACCGCGACCCCGACGCCGACCGGGACGGCGGCGTCCCCCACCGCGAAGCCCACCACGCCGGCGGCCGCGAAGGCGGTCGCGCGCCCGGCGTTCCGCCTGGTCGTCCCGCCGAACTGGCGCGAGAACACCGCGCAGCGCGACACGGCGTCCCAGTGGCGCGCCCAGATCGAGAAGGGCTCCGACGGCAACCTGGACATCGTGCGCGTCGAGGCGTCCAAGGCCACCGGCAAGAAGCCGGCCGACGCCACCGCGGCCCTCGAGGAGTTGCTGCTCGGCGGCTGCCCGTCCGGCGCGAAGGCACCCGACCGGACGATCGCCGGGCAGAAGGCGTCCGGGGTGACGTGCGCCGAGGGCGAGCTGAAGTCGGAGCATTACCTGTGGGTCGCCAACGGGCGCCTCTACACCGCGATGCACATGGCAGAGGGACGCCCGCTGGACCGCGACGTGTTCACGCGCGTGTTGCAGGGCCTCACCTTGGTGCGCCGCTGACGACACGCCCCGCACGCCTCCGCTGTTGCCCCGGCCGGGGCAATAGCGTGGAGGCGTGTCCCGACTGCTCTTCACTCTCGCCGCCGCCGGCTGCGTCCTGACGCTCGCCGGTTGCTCGGCCGCCACCCCCTCGACCCCGGCTCCGACGGCCGCCGCCGCGTCCGAGGCGACGCCCACGAACGGTCCGGGCGCGACGCTCGACCGGGAGGGGTTCAGCGTGACCGGGCCGGACGGCTACGCCGACCGGACGCAGGAGAACGCCGCGTCCTTCGATCAGGACGCGACGCTGCAGGCGTACTTCCAGGACGACGAGGGCTCCACCGTGACCGTCTACACCGTGAAGGCGGACCACCCCGAGCTGGCGTCGTTCGTCAAGCAGTACGTGGCCGACGCCAAGGCCGACGGCACCATGGACGTGCTCTCGCAGAAGCCCGCGAAGGTCGGCGGGCAGGACGCCGTGGTGCTCACGCTGCAGGACAAGGCCGAGGGCACCGGCGAACTCCAGTACCTCACCGCGCGGCCCGGGTACGTCCTGTTCGTCGCCGGGCCGAACAGCAACGACCCGTCGCGCGCCGCCA
>CALMAD010000327.1 GCA_937859105.1 uncultured Propionibacteriaceae bacterium | reverse complement strand
GGTCAGCAACGACGCTCCGTCCCCACCACCCATCAACGCGGCTAGTCGCCGCCCCTTCGAAGGGAAAAGCCCATGGCTCTCGCCTCAGAAGAAGTCGTCCGCTATCTCGAAGGCCGCGACGTCACCAAGGTCTTCGGCCTGTGCGGCCACACGAACATCGCTGTCCTGGACGCGCTCAGCCGGAGCGACAAGATCGACTTCATCAACGTCCGGCACGAGCAGAGCGCCTCGCACGCGGCCGACGGGTACGCCCGAGTGACCCGGCGCGCGTCGGTCGTCCTCAGCCACCTCGGGCCCGGCCTGACCAACGCCGCCACCGGCGTCGCGAACGCCGCGCTCGACTCGATCCCGATGGTCGTCATCGCGGGCGACGTGCCCACGTACTACTTCGGCAAGCACCCCCACCAGGAGGTGAACCATCACGCCGACGGCGACCAGTGGGAGATCTACCGACCGTTCGTGAAGCGCGCCTTCCGCGTCGACCAGGCGGACAAGCTGCCCGAGGTACTCGACCGCGCCTTCGTGATCGCCGAGTCCGGACGCCCCGGCCCGGTCCTCGTGGACGTGCCGATGGATCTGTTCTCGCTGGAGATCGACCCGGGGCTCGTCGACCGGGCGCTGACGAACCACATCGACTACGCCAAGCCGACCATCAGCGAAGAGGTCGCGGAGAAGATCATCGGCAACCTGCTCGAGGCCGAGCGCCCGCTGATCTACGCGGGCGGCGGCGTCCTGCTGGCGAGCGCGAGCGAGGAGCTCACCGAGCTCGTCGACCTGCTCGACCTGCCGGTCGCGCACAGCCTCATGGGCAAGGGCGCGGTCCCCGACGACAACCCGCACGTGCTGGGCATGTCGGGCTTCTGGGGGGTCAAGTTCACCAACGAGCAGACGCTGGCGGCGGACTGGATCCTCGGTCTGGGCACGCGGTTCGCCGAGGCGGACTCCTCGTCGTGGTACCCGGAGTTCACCTTCAACATGCCGCCCACCAAGCTCATGCAGATCGACATCGATCCGGAGCAGATCGGCCGCAACTACCCGGTCGAGATCGGCGCGGTCGCCGAGTTGAAGTCGGCCCTGCAGGTGCTGGTGAAGGTCGCGAAGCGGCTGGCGCCGGAGGGGAAGAAGCGCCCCGAACTCATCGATGCGATCGTCGAGGAGCGCAAGACCCGCAAGGAGCGGTTCGTCCCCGACCAGACGTCGGACGAGTTCCCGATGAACCCGGCCCGCATCCTGGCCGACCTGCGCGAGGCGATCCCGGCCGACACGTACATCGTCACCGACGTCGGCTGGAACAAGAACGGCGTCGGTCAGCAGTACGACATCACGGTGCCCGGCACGTTCGTCACGCCCGGTGGCTACGCGACGATGGGCTTCGGCTCGGCCGCCGCGATCGGCGTCAAGCTGGCCGCCCCGGATCGTCCGGTCGTTGCGCTGATCGGCGACGGCGGCTTCGGGCAGAACCCGGCCGTGCTCGCCACGGCGCGCCGCGAGAAGATCCCGGTCGTCTGGGTCGTGATGAACAACAACGCGTTCGGCACGATCGCGGGTCTCGAGAAGGCCAACTACGACACGACCTACGGCACGACGTTCTCGTCCGAGGACGACGACATGTGGATCGACTACGCCGCGATCGCGCAGGGCTACGGCGTCAAGAGCATCCGCGTGGAGTCGGCCGAGCAGTTCGAGGAGGCCATCGCCGAGGCGTTCGGTTCGGGCGAGCCGTTCCTCATCGACACGCCGATGCGGAACATTCCGACGCCGACCTCCGGCCACTGGAACATCCTGGACATCTACTCTCCGGAGGGTGTCAAGGGCCACTCGAGCACGGACTAGACGATCATGGCGCGCAAGTTTTCCTTGGGCTACCTGACCACCGGCGTCCTGGAGCCCTCGGCCCAGGTGTACGTCGCTGCGCGGGCAGGGTACGACTACGTCAGCTTCCGACCGATCGCGATGGGGTTGCCGGGTGAGCCGAACCTCGACCTCGCGCACGACAGCAAGCTGCTCGCCAAGACCCGCACGGCGTTGGATGCGACGGGCCTCGAGGTGTGGGACATCGAACTGGCCCGCGTGCTCGACGACGTCGACTACGACAGCTACGCCCCCGCCATCGCGGTGGGGGCGGAGCTGGGGGGCCGCGTCCTGCTCACCAGCGTGTGGACCGAGGATCATGCCAAGCAGGTCGACGGCCTGGGCAAGGTCGCGGCGCTGGCGGCGGAGCACGGGCTGAAGGTCGTGGCGGAGTTCGTCCCGCTGTCGAAGGTGAAGACGATGGACGAAATCGCCGAGCTGATCCGGGAGGTGGGCGCCCCCAACCTGGGGATGCTCATCGACATCTACCACTGGGATCGGGCGAACACCCCGCTGGAGGCTGTCGACAGCCTGCCCCCGGAGTGGTTCCCGATGGTGCACCTGTGCGACTGCCCGGCGGCCAAACCGGCAAATCTCGAAGCACTGCGCGAGGAAGTGCGCGAGCGTCGCCTGTACGTCGGAGAGGGCGGGGCCCGCATCGCCGACCTCGTCCGCCGTCTTCCGGACGACACGGTCTTCTCGATCGAGCAGCCGCACCTCGAGCGGCTCCGCGAGCTGGGGGCCACCGAGTATGCGTCCCGCTGCCTCGAGTCTGCGAAGCGGTACTTCGCCGAGAACGAACTCGGTTAGCCGCACGCCGCCCGGCATCTGTACTTGCCAACTAGTTCTCCGGCATCGGAGCCGGAGAGGAGGATCAGTATGTTCGAAGGAATCAGACCAGTAACCCACATGTTCGGCCTCGTCGGCGAGGCGATCTCTGGGTCGTTCACCCCGCCGATGCAGGAGATGACCGGTCGCCAGATGGGGATGAGCGTGACGTATCGCCCCATCGACCTGGACGTGTTGGATGTCGGCCCCCGCGATCTCGCCGACATCCTGGCCTGGGGGCAGCGTCTCGGCTTCACCGGGATGAACATCACGGCGCCCTGTAAGCAACTCGTGATCCCGCTGCTCGACGAGCTCTCCGATCGCGCGCAGCAGCTCCAGGCGGTCAACACCGTCGTGTTCCAGCCCGACGGACGCCGGATCGGCCACAACACCGACTGGTGCGGCTTCGCGCACTCGCTGCAGCGCAACCTGCCGGACGCCGACCTCAGCCACGTGGTCCTCATGGGCGCCGGCGGCGCCGGCTCGGCCGTCGCGTACGGCCTGCTGGACATGGGCCTGAAGAAGATCACCATCTTCGACATCGACCAGAGCCGCGTCGACGCCCTCGTGGCCCGCATGGGGGAGCTCTTCGGGGTCGACCGCGTCGAGCCGGGCACCGACCTGGCGGCCAGCATGGCGACCGCGTCCGGCGTGGTGAACGCGACGACGTTCGGCATGACGGGGCACCAGGAGGGCTCCGCCGTTCCGAAGGAGTTGCTGCGGCCCGAGATGTGGGTCGGCGACTGCGTGTATCTGCCGCTCGACACCCCGTTGATTCAGGACGCGAGGGCCGCCGGTTGTGCGACGCTCACCGGGGGAGGCATGGCGGCCGAGCAGGCCGTCGAGGCGTTCCGGATTTTCACGGGCGTCGAGCCCGACGCCGAGTTCGTCTACGACGCGTTCGAGCGTCTCCTGGAATCGAAGAAGGGGTAACAAGCATGGTGGACGCTGCGGGTGAAGCGACGCGCGATCTCGCGCGCACGAAGGAGGAGATCCTCCGGGTCGCCTCCGAACACTTCACCCGCGTCGGCTACTACGGAGCCCGCGTCGACGAGATCGCCGCGGAGACCTCGACGACGAAACGGATGATCTACTACTGCTTCGGCAGTAAAGACGAGCTTTTCCGGGCGTGCCTGCAGGACGCCTACGCGGCGATCCGCCGCTTCGAGGCGTCCCTGCATCTCGCCGACGCGCCGCCGCGCGCGGCGGTCGAGCGGTACGTCCGGGAAACGCTCGAGTATCACCACTCCCATCCGCACCTCGCCCAGCTCGTTCGCGCGGAGAACCTGCTGGACGCGGCGCACCTCACCGGCGACGGGGCGGACGTCCTCGGCCATCCGGTCATCGAGATCCTCGACGACGTGCTGGCCCGTGGGCATGAGGAAGGCGTCTTCACGGCGGAGGTCACCGGGGTGGACCTCCACCTCGTGGTCACCGCGCTGGCCAACTTCCGCGTCACCAACGCCCCCACGGTGCGGGCCCTGTTCGGCGTGTCCATGGCGGACGACGCGCGGCTGGCCCGCGACATCGACCAGTACGTCGAGATGATTCTCGGCTGGCTGGTCTCCTCGGCACCCCCCGGCCCCGCCGACGACGGCGGCGCCTAACCAACCACGAGAGAGGTTCTCCACCATGACCGCAGCCGCGGCCGCTCCTCCCAAGAAAGACCGAAAGCAGGTAACGAAGGCCGCGGCCTCCGCCTGGCTCGGCAGCGCCCTCGAGTACTACGACTTCTTCATCTTCGGGACGGCGGCGTCGCTGATCTTCCCGCGGCTGATGTACGACCCCACCAACTCGTTCCAGGCGAACGTGATGTCGACGGCCTCGTTCGGGGTCGCGTACCTCGTCCGGCCCATCGGTTCGTTCATCATGGGCTCCTGGGCGACAAGTACGGGCGCAAGCTCGTGCTCTTCCTGACCCTGTTCGGCATGGGTGCCTCGACGTTCGTGATCGGCCTGCTGCCCACCTATGCGATGGTCGGGGGGCTCGCCCCGGCGCTGATCGTGCTGCTGCGCGTCCTGCAGGGCTTCGCGGTGGCCGGCGAGCAGTCGTCCGCGACCTCGATGGTGCTGGAGCACTCGACCGACAAGACGCGCGGCTTCTGGTCGTCGTTCACGCTGGGCGGCACGCAGCTCGGGTTCATCCTGGCCACGGCGGTGTTCCTGCCGCTGGCGGCCCTGCCCGACGAGATCCTGTACGGCTGGGCCTGGCGCATCCCGTTCCTGGCGTCGGTGCTCGTCATGCTGCTGGCCTGGTGGGTGCGCCGGTCGGTGGAGGAGACCCCGGAATTCCGGGCCGAGCAGGCTCGCGAGGAGATGGAGAAGGCCCACGAGGAGGAAGAGGCCCAGCGGCACGCCGCCGAGCGCTCGGAGCGCAAGGCCCACGGGCTCGCCCTGTCCGCCGAGGACGTCTCGCCGATCACCTGGCTGGGCTGGTTCTACCTGCCGAGCGTCTCGCGGGTCCTGATGGCCTGCTTCATCTCGGTGGTCTCGACGGTCATGTCGATCTACGCGCTCAACTACGGCACCGGCCTGGGCATCAGCCGCGTGACCATCCTGACGATGCAGATCCTCGCGAACGTGGTCGCGATCTTCGCGATCATGGGCTTCGGCGCCCTGTCCGACCGCATCGGCCGCAAGCCGGTCTACCTGCTCGCCCCGCTGGGCTGCGCGGTGCTGATCTGGCCGTTCATCCTGTCGGTCGTTCATCAGGACGTCCCGATGATCTTCGTGTGGGGCATCCTCACGCTCGGCATCGTCTACTCGGGCTACAGCGGCGCCGGTCTCGGCATGTTCAGCGAGCAGTTCGAGACCAAGGTCCGCGTCTCCGGCATGGCGATCTCGACGCAGTTCGGCTTCGCGCTCGGCGGGTTCGCCCCGTCGATCATCACGGTGCTGCAGGGCTCGGTCGTCCGGCCCAACGGAACGACGGCCCCGAACTACGCGAACTGGATGCCGGCCGCGGTCTTCACGACCGTGGTGTGCCTCGTCGCGGCCGCAGCGGCGATCTTCAACCGCGAGACCGCGCGCAAGCCGCAGTCGGAGCTCGGTTCTCCCGCGGCCATGCGGGCCCACGAGTTGTCCGCCGCGAACGCCGGAAAGCCGCTGCCGACCGAGACGCACGACCACCCGTCCTCCGGGATGGCGCGGGCGATGGGCATCGTCAGCGTCGTCCTGCTGGCGATCGCGGTCGCCGTCTTCGTCATCGGTGGCGGGTTCGGCCAGTCGTCGACGTGGGTGCTGCCGTTCGCCCTCGCGGGCCTGGCCGGCACGGTCGCCTGGAACACCGGCGCCCGCATCAAGGGCGAGATCTCGCTGGGGGCGCCGTACCGCTGGAACTCCCAGCTCAACCTCGGCTACACGCTGGGTCGAATCGTCGGCCTCGTCGTCATCGTCGCGATCATCGCCCTGCTGCTGTGGGCGGTCGTCA
>CALMAD010000326.1 GCA_937859105.1 uncultured Propionibacteriaceae bacterium | reverse complement strand
GCTCGGTCATGGCGCGGCCCGCAACGGCCATGTCGCCGAGGTGCTGTGCCTGATGGCCCTGATCCGCGATCCGGCGCGGCGCTCCCGCCCGATATCGCTCCAGCCTGCCGTGGCCTGCACGGCTGCCGCACGCCAGTTCTTCAAGGCGCAGGACGGCGAGCAGGCCGCGCATCTCCTGCCCGGACAGATCTCGATCGACGGGGGATTTCCCTGGCTCTTTCTGGCGGGCCCTGCGGCCCGGCGCCCGCGGCGTCCGTCAGATGAGGGACCGACCGGCCGTCAGGGAACGACGATCTTGCCGACCAGGCCCGCGTTCCAGGTGCCGTTGGCGCGCTGGATCGACGACTGGAACGCCACCGTCGTGTTCCGCCCACACGGCACGGACAGGACGTACGGCGGCAGTTCCTGACCCGGCTGCACCGTCTGCCGCACCTGCCCGTCGACCGTGAGCCGCTGGACGCGCTCGGTCGTGTTCGTCGGCAGCGAGAGCCGGACGTTCCCGGCGGTGCAACTGAAGGCGACGTTCGCCCTGATCAGCGGGGCCGGCGGGCAGTCGACGAGCAGGCGTCCGTCGAAGGCGGTCGGGGCGTTCGTCCCGAGCTGCCAGGCCGACGTGACGGTGTGCCCGTCGGCGACGGCGACGCTGGTCGTCCCGCACTGGCCGGCGGCGACGGTGAAGCGGGCGGCGTCCCGGCCGTTGTCGCGCACGACGTAGGTGACCGGCCCGGACGCCGCGTTGCACGCGCGGACGGTCACGGGCGGCGTCCCAGTGCAGTCCTGCACGCAGGAGTACGTGATCGTCGGCGCCCCGAACGTCTGCTGGTACGTGGCCCCGCCCACGACGGCGGTCTTGGGCGCCCAGCGCACCAGGCGCTGGAACCCGGCCGGGGGCCGCGTGATCAGCACGGACGCCGCCGCCAGCTGCGCGCTGGCGCGCAGCGTGACGGGCGCGGGGGCGTCCGAACGGGTGAACGTGACGGTCGCGGCCTGGCCGCCCGCGCCGGTCGAGACGCTGGACGCCGCGAGCCGCGCGTTCGTCGCGGAGAGTTGCAGGGTGGCCGGCACCGGCGTCCCGGACGCCGACCGCACCACGACGCTCGCCGTGCCCGTCCCGCCGGGGAGCGCGGCCTTCGTGACGGTGACCGTCACCTTGTAGGGCCCGGCCAGCTTCGTGGACGCCGCGACCATCGCCCGGGCGGACGCGACCACCGCGGCCGGCAGCCCGCTCTTGGCGTCGAGGCCGCGCTTCACGGCCGTGCTGTTCGGCGCCACGATGAGCAGCGCCGCCAGCCGGACGGACGCCGCGCGGGCGTTGTCCTTCGTGTTTCCGTACGTCGTGACGATGTACGACAGGCGCGCGACCTGGGCGGACGTGAGCCCGGCGACGGCCGGCGAAGTCCACCAGGGCATGCTCGCGACGTTCATGTTCGGGGTCGATGCAGTAGCCCGCCCGGCCCTTGTTGAGCCACTGGCCGAACCAGGTGCCGTTCTTGGTCATGATGCCCGCGCCGTGCGTGACGCCGATCACCACCGCGCCCGACGTGCCCGCCCGGCCCTGGGCCGAGTCGGGCGTGAGGGCCGAGGAGGGGGCGGGCGCCGCGGAGGCGGCGGAGGCTGTCGAGGTGAGCGTGGGCTGGGTGGAGGTGGGGGCTCCCTCCGCGACCGCGGGGTTCATCCCCGCGAAGACGGCCGCGGTCAGCATCCACACGATGAGAATGAGGCGGCGGCCGGCTGTCGTCGTCGATGGCGACATGCCATTCTCTCTTTCTGTTCCGGCAGGAGCATTCGCTTTCGCTCGAAACACCGGAGGGGGGCCGGGAGCGACCCCTGCGCGAGGAAATCTAGGCAATGCGCCTGGCGCGCATTCGCGGACACCGCCGGAAAGCGTCGGATATTCGCATGGTGAGACAAATCGGGTCTCGACGGCGTCCGAGGGATGAGAAGGGCGGACGCGGTGTCGCCCGCGCGGGAAAGGGCACGCGACCCCCGCGTCAGTTCTTTCCGGGAAGGGCCTCGGCCAGGAATTCGGCGACACGCTCGATATAGCCCGGACGGTCGACGAAATAGGCGCCGCAATGGTCGACGCCGGGCACGATCACGAGCCGCTTCGGCTGCCCGGCCGCCTCGAAGAGGGCCCGCGCGTGGGCGACCGGAATGATGCGGTCGTCCGCGCCGTGAATGAGCAGCAGCGGGCGCGGGGAAATCCGCGCGATCGCCTCGACCGGGCGCACGTCGCGGTAGCGGTAGCCGTACAGCAGACGCGTCACGCGATCGGACGCCGCGAGCACCGGCCACGGCGGCACGTGGTGGCGGCGCAGCGCGGTCGCCACGACGTCGCGCATGTCGGCGAACGGCGAGTCGAGCACGACGGCCTCGACGGCGGGCATCCGGGCGGCGACGGGGATCGTCACGGCCGCGCCCATCGAGAAGCCGATGACGGCGAGGCGGGCGTCCGGACGCCGGCGGCGCGCGAGCGCGATCGCGGCCTCCAGATCCCCTTGCTCGTGGTGCGCGAGCGACTGGACGCCGTCGCCCGACTGGCCGCTGCCGCGGAAGTCGAACAGGAACACGGTGTTGCCGGCCCGCCACAGCCCCGATCCGAGGCCCAGCATGTCCTGCTTCCCGCCGCGGTGGCCGTGGCAGATGATCACGACGCGGTCGCTGCCCGGACGGTCGAGCCACCAGCCCGCGAGCCGGGCGCCGTCGGGGGCGGCGAAGGCGACGTCCTCCCACGGGACGCCGAGCTCGAACGGCGAGAACCCGTAGTCGAACTGCGGACGCCACGCCCCCGAGATCGCGTACGCCACGCCCGCGGCACCGGCGCCCACGATCGCGCCGAGGCCCCCGGCCGCCCAGGCGGCGCCGACGGCGAGCGAGCGGGGGACGCGGGCGGACGGGCGAGCCATGCGGGATCTCCTCACGAACGGGGTGCGTCGGCGACCCTACTCCGGGGCCCACGCCGACCCGCCCGGGGGCGTCCAGACGTGTCGGAGCGCGACCCTAGACTCGGGCACATGCCTGAACTTCCCGCCCGGTTCCGCCCCCCGACGACCCCACAGGCCGACCCCGCGGCGATCGTCGCGGGCGAGCACTACCGCATCACGGTCCTGACATCGCGCCTCTTCAGGCTGGAGTACTCGCCGAGCGGGCACTTCGAGGACCGGGCGACCCAGACCGTCGTGAACCGCCGGCTCCCGGTGCCGTCGTTCGAGGTCCTGGAGGGCGAGCGGCTGCTGGAGATCGTCACCGACCACGCTCACCTGCGCTACGACCGGGGTCCGTTCGCGACGAACGGGCTGTCGATCGCGCCGCGCGGCAACGTCATCAACTACGGCGGCATCTGGCGCTACGGCGAGCCGGCTCCCCGCTCGCACTACGGGTTCCCGGTGAACATGGGCGGCACGGCCCGCACGCTCGATGAGGCCGACGGGGCCGTCCCGCTGGAAGACGGGCTGATGAGCATGCGCGGCTACGCGGTGCTGGACGATTCGGCGTCCATCGCGCTCACCGACGACGGCTGGGTCGCCGAGCGCGAACCGGGCGCGATCGACCTGTACTACTTCGGGTACGGCGCCGACTTCGCCGGCTGCCTCGCCGACTTCTACCGGATCTCGGGGCCGCAGCCGCTGCTGCCCCGCTACGCGCTCGGCAACTGGTGGAGCCGCTACCACCGCTACTCGGCCGACGAGTACCTGATGCTGATGGATCGCTTCGCCGAGCGGAGTGTCCCGTTCAGCGTCGCGGTCATCGACATGGACTGGCATCTCGTCGACGACGTCCCGGAGCGGTACGGGTCGGGGTGGACCGGCTACACCTGGAACCGGCGGCTGTTCCCCGACCCGCCCGCGTTCCTGGCCGCGCTGCACCGGCGGGGCATGAAGGTGACGCTCAACGTGCACCCGGCCGACGGCGTCCGGCCGTTCGAGGAGGCGTATCCGGCCGTCGCGAAGGCGCTCGGTATCGACCCGGCCAGCGACCTGCCCGTCCCGTTCGACATCGCGGACCCGGGGTTCCTGACCGCCTACTTCGACCTCGTACACCACCCGCTCGAAGACGACGGCGTCGACTTCTGGTGGATCGACTGGCAGCAGGGCGGCGTGACGTCGATCCGCGGGCTCGACCCGCTGTGGATGTTGAACCACTTCCATTTCTTGGACGCCGCCCGCCGCGGCGAGCGTCCACTCACGTTCAGCAGGTACGCGGGGCCGGGCTCGCACCGGTATCCCGTGGGGTTCTCGGGCGACACGGTCGTGTCGTGGGCATCGCTGGAGTTCCAGCCGCGGTTCACGGCCACGGCGTCCAACATCGGCTACGGCTGGTGGAGCCACGACATCGGCGGCCACATGATGGGCCGGCGCGACGACGAGCTGGAGGCGCGCTGGCTGCAGCTCGGCGCGTTCTCGCCGGTCAACCGGCTGCACTCGTCCAACAGTGAGTTCGGCGGCAAGGAGCCGTGGCGCTACGACGCGATCTCGGCGGGCGTCCAGGAGGAGTTCCTGCGGCTGCGGCACCGGCTGGTCCCGTACTTGTACACGATGAACGAGCGGGCGCACCGGGAGGGCGTCCCGCTGGTGACGCCGATCTACTACCGCAAGGTCGACGTCGACACCGTGCGGCTGCTGAACGAGTTCTCGTTCGGGTCGGAGCTCGTGGTCGCGCCCATCACGTCGCCGCGGGTGGCGAGCACGCGGCTGGCGTCCGCACGGGGGTGGCTGCCGCCGGGGGTCTGGATCGACTTCTTCACCGGGCTCGCCTACGACGGCGACCGCATCGTCGACTTCCACCGCGGGCTGGCGGAGTACCCGGTGCTCGCCCAGGCCGGCGCGATCGTCCCGCTGACGGGCCCCGACGACCTGCGGGCGGACGTGAACCCGCAGACCCTGGAGGTCCGGGTGTTCGCCGGGGCCGACGGGCGGTTCGTGCTGTACGAGGACGACGGGGCGGCCGGGCCGCGCAGCGTCCGGACGCCGCTGGCGTTCGAGTGGGCGTCCGGGCGATTCACGGTGGGGCCGGCGCAGGGGGCGTCCGAGCTGGTGCCCGCCGGGCGGCGGATCAGCGTGGTGTTCGTCGGGCTCGAGCGGTTCGACGCGCCGCAGGGCCGATGGGACGCCGACGGTCGCCTCGTCGTCGACCTCGGCGAGGTGAGCGCGGACGCCGGGGCGGAGGTGGTGCTCGGCGCCGGGCTGCGGCTCGCCGAGAACGACGTGGTCGGGCGGGTGTACCGCCTGCTGGAGGCGGCGCAGGTGGAGCTCGTGACGAAGGAGCGGGTGTACGACGCCGTCCGGGGGCACGACGACCCCGCCGCGCGCGCCCGGGCCGTGGAGGTCTCCGGGGCGGACGCCGACCTCGTCGC
>CALMAD010000325.1 GCA_937859105.1 uncultured Propionibacteriaceae bacterium | reverse complement strand
GCGGTGCCGACGCCGGCCGTGGGCTGCCCGGCGGCGGCGTCGGCGTCTGGGTCGGCGTCCGAGGAGAACCCACGCGCGACCGCACGGACGCCGGCCGCGTCCCCGCGCACGTCGGCGCGCACCTCTCCGGGGGCGACCGTTCCCGGAGCGCAGGGGCGGGTGGACCCGGCGTCGGGGCTGCGCTGGGTGAGCCTGCGCGACCTGCCGGCGGAGGCGTCCGGGACGATGGACGTGATCCGCGCCGGGCCGCCCTTCAGCGGGCGCCGCGATGGGGTGGTGTTCCGGAACGCGGAGCGCCTCCTGCCGAGCCGCGCGAGCGGGTACTACCACGAGTTCACGGTGCCGACGCCGGGGTCGTCCGACCGGGGGGCGCGCCGCATCGTCACCGGCGGGCCGCGGTTCGGGGTCGCGAACGGCGAGTTCTACTACACGGGCGACCACTACGACAGCTTCGAGAGGATCCGGCCATGACCCCTGTTCACGCCCCCGGCCCGCGGGACGCCGACCTCCCGGCCCCGCGGGGCGGCGTCCGGCTGGCGACGCCTGAGCAGGCGGACGCCCTCGCCGGCGAAGGCTGGTCGGTGGCCGCGCTGGACGCCCCGGCCACGAAGTCCGGGGTGCTGGCGGGCATCGGCCGCGCCCTCGGCTTCCCGCGCTACTACGGGCGCAACCTCGACGCCCTGTGGGATTGCCTCGCCGACCTCGACCGTCCGACCGCGCTGGTGTGGGCCGGCTGGGAGGAGTTCGCGCTCGGCGACCCCGACGGCTGGGCGGGGGTCATGGGCGTCCTCAAGGACCGGGCCGACGGCAGCGACCAGGCCGCCGACAGCGACCAGGCCGGCGGCAGCCAGGCCGACGACAAAGACCGGTCCGCCGACAGCGAGCACCAGGACGCCGCGGGCGCGCCCTTCCTCGTGGTGCTCCTGCGGAAGCCGGCCGCGCCGGACGGGCCCGGCGTCCGGGGCGCGCGTCCCTGAGCGCACGGGGAAGAACCCGGCGTCCGCGGGCACGCGGGCCCGCTTGTCACTTTGTCGCTACGACGGCTACTAATCTGTCCTGCGTGCCGGCGGCATCAGCCGGTGAGGAAGGACGCCGTGAACGACAACGACGAGGCTCTCTTCGAGACCGACGAGGTGACCGCCGCCCCCGACGAGCTGGGCCCGACCGGACGGCCGTTCCCCGACCTCCCCGAGCCGACCCCGCCGCGCGACGGCCCGAAGAAGGCCGTCATCATCGCAATGTGCAACCAAAAGGGCGGCGTCGGCAAGACCACGACGACGATCAACCTGGGCGCCGCGCTCGCCGAGACCGGACGCCGCGTCCTGCTCGTCGACTTCGACCCGCAGGGCTCGCTGTCGGTCGGGCTCGGGGTGAACCCGCACACGCTCGACCTGTCGATCTACAACCTGCTGCTGTCGCGGGACACCGACGTCCACGACGTCATCCTGGAGAGCCCGGTCGAGAACATGGATCTCCTGCCGGCCAACATCGACCTGTCCGCCGCCGAGGTGCAGCTCGTCTCCGAGGTGGCCCGCGAGCACACGCTGCGCCGGGTGCTGAAGGACGTCCGGGGCGAGTACGACGACATCCTCATCGACTGCGCGCCCAGCCTGGGCCTGCTGACGGTGAACGCGCTGACGGCGTCCGATCAGGTGATCATGCCCCTGGAGTGCGAGTTCTTCGCGCTGCGCGGCATCGCCCTGCTCACCGACACCATCGGCAAGGTGACCGACCGGCTGAACCCCGACCTGGAGATCCTCGGCATCCTCGGCACGATGTACGACTCCCGCACGATCCACTCGCGCGAGGTGCTCGAGCGGGTCGTCGAGGCGTTCGGCGAGCAGGTCTTCCACACCGTCATCAAGCGGACGATCAAGTTCCCCGAGACCACCGTCGCCGGCGAGCCGATCACCACGTACGCCCCGAGTTCGCCGGGCGCGATCGCCTACCGCACCCTCGCGAAGGAGGTGCTGGCTCGGTGTCACGACGCGTAGTGCTGCCGGGGGCGTCCGAGCTGTTTCGTCCCACGGGCCAGACGCCCGAGGCGCCCGACGACCGAGAGCCTGATAGCGGTCCGGCCCACGACGGACGCCGCGGCCGCCCGGCCGCGGAAGACCCGGCTGGCGACACGGGCCCGCGGGGTTCCGGGGACGCCGAGCGCCCGACCGGCGCCGGACGTCGGCGGCCGCAGGCGTCCGGGCGGGTGCGGCACGAGGAGAAGATCACCGTCTACGTGAGCGCCGACGAACTGCTCGCGCTCGAACAACTGCGGCTCACGCTGCGCGCCGAGCACGGCGTGGCGGCGGACCGCGGGCGCATCGTCCGCGCGGCGATCGCCGAGGCGCTCGCGGACGTCCACGATCACGGCGAGGACGCCGCCCTCGTCCGGCGCCTCGGCCAGCGCTGACCGTGGCCCGGGCCGACGCGCCGAGGACGCCGGGCGGGCCGGGCGCGGCGTCCGATCCGACGGCTGCGGCGTCCGACCCGATGCGGGAGGCGTCCGACGGGAAGCCCGCCCCGTTCACGGTGCGGCTGACCAACTTCGAGGGGCCGTTCGACCTGCTCCTGCAGCTCATCGGCCGCCACAAGATGGACGTCACCGAGGTCGCCCTGCACAAGGTCACCGACGAGTTCATCGCCTACATCCGGCGCGGGTCGTCGGGGGCCGGCGGCGAGCACTGGGACCTCGACCAGACCACCTCCTTCATCGTCGTCGCCGCGACGCTGCTCGACCTCAAGGCCGCGCGGCTGCTGCCGCAGGGCGAGGTCGAGGACCCAGAGGACCTCGCCGTCCTCGAGGCGCGCGACCTGCTGTTCGCCCGGCTGCTGCAATACCGGGCGTTCAAGGAGATGGCCGCGATCATCGCGGCCACCCTGGACGCCGAGTCGCGCCGGTTCGCGCGTCCGGGCGGCCTGGAGGAGCACTTCGCGAGCCTGCTGCCCGAGGTCGTGCTGAACGTCGATCCCGAGCGGTTCGCCTGGCTGGCCGCGAAGGCGATGGCCCCGCG
This sequence comes from uncultured Propionibacteriaceae bacterium, assembly GCA_937859105.1. Taxonomy (GTDB): domain Bacteria; phylum Actinomycetota; class Actinomycetes; order Propionibacteriales; family Propionibacteriaceae; genus Propioniciclava. The sequence continues at coordinate 1,184 of CALMAD010000325.1, read as the reverse complement.
GGAGAAGCCCGAGATCAGCCTCGCCCACCTGCACGCGTCGACGGTGAGCGTGCGGGAGCAGGCGTCCGTGGTGGTCCGGAAGCTGCGAGGCGCCGGCACGGCGACGTTCCGCGCGCTGGTGGCGGACGCCGAGGAGCGGCTCGTCGTCGTCGCACGGTTCCTGGCGCTGCTCGACCTCGCCCGCAAGCACGCCGTCGCGTTCGAGCAGTTGGAGGCGCTGGGCGAGCTGACCATCCGGTGGACCGGCGGCGACGCGGACGACGTCGCCGTCACCGACGAGTTCGACGCGCCGCCCACCCCCGAACCCGCGTCCGGCAACGAGGAGCGCCCATGACCGACGAAGCGACGCCCGCGCCCGATCAGGCGCCGACCCCGACGGGCCCGGGCACTCCCGCGGAGGCGCCGCCGCCCACCCCCGAGGCGGTCGCCGGCCCCCTGGAGGCCCTGCTGCTCATGGCGACCGAGCCGATCTCGACGGCGGAGCTGGCCCAGGCGCTCGACGTGCCGAAGCCCGTCGTGTGGGACGCGCTCGACCAGCTCCGCACGTTCTACGACGAGACCGGGCGCGGGTTCGAGCTGCGCGAGGTGGGCACCGGGTGGCGGTACTACACGCGTCCGGAGCACCACGACGTGATCGCCGCCTGGGTGCTGGAGGGCCAGCAGGCGCGCCTGTCGCAGGCGGCCCTCGAGACGCTGGCCGTGGTCGCCTACCTGCAGCCGATTTCCCGGTCGCGCGTCGGCGCGATCCGCGGCGTGAACGTCGACGGCGTCATGCGGACGCTCGTCACCCGCGGCCTCGTCGAGGAGGGCGAGCGGGACGCCGAGACCGGCGCGATGCTCTTCCGGACGACGACCCACTTCCTCGAACGCATGGGTCTCAACGACCTGCACGACCTGCCGCCGCTCGCGCCGCACCTGCCGGAGGCGTCCCTGCTGGAGGCCGAACTGGCCGGCCTCGCCGCCCAGCCGGACGCCTCGGCCATACTGGACGCCGACCGCGAGGGCCACGCTCGCGGCGACCACACCGACGAGGAGGCGCAGGCGTGAGCCACGACGACGACGGAACCGAGGGCGTCCGGCTGCAAAAGGTGCTCGCGCAGGCGGGCATCGCGTCCCGGCGCAACGCGGAGATCATGATCGCCGAGGGCCGCGTCGAGGTGAACGGCGAGCCGGTCATCGAGCAG
>CALMAD010000324.1 GCA_937859105.1 uncultured Propionibacteriaceae bacterium | reverse complement strand
AGACCGCACACGAACTGCACCGCCGGGTCGACGGCTCCCGGGTCGCCGACCCCGCAGCCGCCGCGTCCGTCCGCCCCGGCGGGCGGCCCGCGCCCGACGCCGGGGCCGCGTCCCGGCCCGCGTCCGGGTGGCACGGGCGGTCTGCCCGGCCAAGGCTCGCAGCGGCGTCCCGGGGCCCCGCGTCCCGGCAACAACCCGTTCGCGTCCAGCCAGGGCATGGGCGTCCGGCGCCAGCGCCCCGAGGGCGGTCAGCGTTCCGACGGTCGTCCCGAGCGCGGTGCGCCGCGTCCGGGCGGGCGTCCCGGTGGCGACGGAGCCCGTCCGGGCCCGCGTCCCGGCGGCTCGGGCGGCGTGGCGGGCATGCCGCGCCCGAACCCGGGCATGATGCCGAAGCATGCGTCCAGCTCGCTGCAGGCCCCGTCGCGTCGCGGCGGGGGCTCCGGTGGTCCCGGCCGCGGTCGCCCGGGCGGCGGCCCGGGTCGCGGTGGTGCCCCGGGCGGCCCGACGGGCCCGATCGGCGGCGGTCGCGGTGGCCGTGGCGGCCGTGGCGGTTCCGGCACGCAGGGCGCCTTCGGGCGTCCGGGCGGGCAGTCGCGGCGCGGTCGCAAGAGCAAGAAGCAGCGCCGTCAAGAGTTCGACCAGATGGAGGCGCCGACGATCGGTGGCGTCCGCATCCGGCACGGCAACGGCGAGACCGTTCGCCTGCGCCGCGGGGCGTCCCTGACGGATCTCGCCGAGAAGATCAGCGTCGATCCGGCCAGCCTCGTGCAGGTGCTGTTCAACCTGGGCGAGATGGTGAACGCGACCCAGTCGGTCGCCGACGACACCCTGCAGGTGCTGGGTGCCGAGCTCAACTACAACATCGAGGTCGTCTCCCCGGAGGACGAGGACCGCGAGTTGCTGGAGAGCTTCGACATCGAGTTCGGCGAAGACGAGGGCGACGAGGAAGACCTGGAGTCCCGCCCGCCGGCCGTCACGGTCATGGGCCACGTCGACCACGGCAAGACGAAGCTGCTGGACGCGGTCCGGCATTCGAACGTCGTGGCGAAGGAGGCCGGCGGCATCACGCAGGCCATAGGCGCCTACCAGGTCGAGACCGAGGTCGAGGGCGAAGAGCGCGCGATAACGTTCATCGACACCCCGGGTCACGAGGCGTTCACCGCCATGCGTGCCCGTGGTGCGAAGTCGACCGACATCGCGGTGCTCGTGGTGGCGGCCGACGACGGCGTGATGCCGCAGACGATCGAGGCGTTGAACCACGCGAAGGCGGCCGACGTGCCGATCGTCGTGGCGGTCAACAAGATCGACAAGCCCGGCGCCGACCCAGCGAAGGTCCGCGGGCAGCTCACCGAGTACGGGCTGGTGCCCGAGGAGTACGGCGGCGACACCATGTTCGTCGACGTGTCCGCGGTGACGCACGAGGGCCTCGAGCGGCTGCTGGAGGCGATCGTCCTGACGGCCGACGCGTCCCTCGATCTGCGCGCGAACCCCGACATGCCCGCCCAGGGCGTGGCGATCGAGGCGCACCTCGACAAGGGCCGTGGCCCGGTCGCGACCGTCCTCGTTCACCGCGGCACCCTGCACACGGGCGACTCGATCGTCGCCGGCTCGGCCCACGGCCGCGTCCGCGCGATGATCAACGACCGGGGCGAAACCGTCGACGAGGCTCCGCCGTCCATGCCGGTGCAGGTGCTCGGCCTGACGTCCGTTCCGGGCGCCGGCGACAACTTCCTCGTGGTGGACGACGACCGGATGGCCCGGCAGATCGCCGACAAGCGGGAGGCGCGCCAGCGCGCCGCCATGCTCGCGAAGTCGACGCGCCGCAAGACGCTGGACGAGATCTTCGCCCAGCTCGAGAAGGGCGAGACGCAGGAGCTCAACCTCATCCTCAAGGGCGATTCGGCCGGCTCGGTCGAGGCGCTGGAGGACGCGCTGCTCGGCATCGAGGTCAGCGACGAGGTGGATCTGCGGATCATCGACCGCGGCGTCGGCGCGATCACCGAGACGAACGTCACCCTCGCGGCGGCGTCCAACGCGGTCATCATCGGCTACAACGTCCGGGCCCAGGGCAAGGCCACACAGCTGGCCGACGCCGAGGGCGTCGACATCCGCTACTACTCGATCATCTACCAGGCGATCGACGACGTGGAGGCCGCGCTCAAGGGCATGCTCAAGCCCGTGTTCGAGGAGCACGTGCTGGGCGAGGCGGAGATCCGCGAGATCTTCCGCAGCTCCAAGTTCGGCAACATCGCCGGCTGTCTCGTCATGGACGGCCTGATCCGCCGCAACGCGAAGGCTCGCCTGCTGCGTGACGGCGTGGTCGTGACCGACACGTCCATCGCGTCGCTGCGGCGCGAGAAGGACGACGTCACCGAGGTGCGCGAGGGGTACGAGTGCGGCATGACGCTCGCGAACTTCTCCGACATCAAGACCGGCGACGTCATCCAGACGTACGAGATGGTCGAGAAGCCGCGCGACTAGGAGGAACGCATGGGTAACCCCCGCTACATCAAGGTCGCCGAGCAGATCAAGGTGATCGTGGCGGACATGCTCGAACGGCGGATCAAGGATCCGCGGCTCGGGTTCGTCACGATCACCGACGTCCGGCTCACCGGCGACGGGCGCGAGGCGACCGTGTTCTACACGGTCATGCCGACCTCACCCGAGAACGCGGCGCAGGAGGTCGCGGGCACGGCCGCCGCGCTGCGCTCGGCGACCGGCCTGATCCGCTCGACGGTCGGCAAGCAGCTCGGCATGAAGTTCACGCCGACGATCCAGTTCGCGCTGGACGCCGTGCCCGAGTCCGCCGCCGAGATCGAGGCGCTGCTCGCCAAGGCTCGCCAGTCGGACGCCGACGTGGCCGCCCAGGCCGCGCAGGCGTCCCACGCCGGGGAGGCCGATCCGTACCGCAAGCGCGAGAACGAGGAGGGGGACGCGGGGTAGCCGCGCGGCGACCCGCACCCCATGGACGCCTCCGGACTCCTCATCGTCGACAAGCCCGCGGGCATCACCTCTCACCAGGTGGTCTCGCGGGCTCGTCGCGCGTTGGGCCAAAAGAAGATCGGGCACGCCGGCACGCTCGACCCGATGGCGACCGGCGTCCTGCTGCTCGGCGTCGGCAAGGGGACGCGCCTGCTCACCCACCTCACCCTCGCCGACAAGGCGTACGACGCGACGATCAGGTTGGGGCAGGCGACGATCACCGACGACGCCGAGGGCGAGATCACGGACGCCGCCGGTGCGGCCGGCCTCACGGCGGCCGCCGTCTCGGACGCCGTCGGGGCCTACCGAGGCGCGATCGTCCAGGTGCCGTCGGCGGTCTCGGCGATCAAGGTGGGCGGCCAGCGCTCGTACGCCCGCGTCCGGAAGGGCGAGGCGGTGGAGCTGGCCGGGCGTCCGGTGACGGTGTCGCGGTTCGACGTGCTGGGCGTCCGGGAGGCGGAGGCCGACGGGGTGCCGGTGCTCGACGTCGGCGTCACGGTGGAGTGCAGCTCGGGCACCTACATCCGGGCGCTGGCCCGGGATCTCGGTCGGGACCTGGGCGCCGGCGGCCACCTCACCGCCCTCCGGCGCACCCGCGTCGGCCCGTTCACGCTCGCGGACGCCACCTGGGACGCCGTGCTCGGCGACCTCGCCCCCGGCCAGCGGGTGCCGCTCGACCTGACCTCGTTGGCGGACGCGGCGCGCGCCTGCCTCCCCGTCGTCGAGGTGGACGCCGCCCGCGCCGCCGACGTGGCGGTGGGGCGTCCGCTGGACGTCGGCGTCCCCGAGGACCCGACGGGGATCATCGCCGACGGCCGTCTGATCGCCCTGTACCGACCCGCCGCGGCGGGGAGCGTCCCCGTGGCCGTGCTGATCTGATCCCTGCTGATCTGATCCCTGCTGATCTGAGCCGTGTGGCTCGGCGCCGCCGGGCGAACCGTGTCCCCGGTGGGCACGCCGACCCGCCGCCGGCGCCCGCGGAGCACCCCTCCGCTACGCTGACGCGCGAGGAGGCAGGGTGAGCGAGCGGCATACGGGGCGGGGCAGTGCGAGCGACCAGCAGGAGCGGCGGCTGATGATCGCCGAGCGGGTGGTGACCCGCGGCACCGTGACCGTCGACGAGCTCGCCAGCGCCGCCGGAGTCTCGGCGATGACGATCTACCGCGACGTCGCCGCGCTCGAGGAGGCCGGCATCGTCCAGCGCGGCCGCGGCACGGTCTCGGCCATGGCGACGGGGCTGCACGAGGCGTCCGCGTCGTTCCGGCTCGACCAGAACGTCGCGCTGAAGCAGGCGCTCGGCCACGCGGTCGCCCAGCGCATCAACCCCGGCATGGCGCTCATGCTCGACGATTCGACCTCCGGCGTCTGGACCCTGCGCGCGCTCGACGTCACGCCCCTGACGGTGATCACGAACTCGCTGCTCGTCGCGCGCGAGGTGGGCCACAGCAGCGGCGTCCGGCTGATCGTGGCCGGCGGCACCTACCAGCCGTGGGCCGAATCGCTCATGGGGTCGGCGACGGTCGCGCAGCTCGGCGAGCTGCGCGCGGACGTCGCGATCCTGTCGGCGTCCGGCATTGCGGACGGCCGCTGCTTCCACCCGCACGAGGACGCCTCGCAGATCAAGCGGCAGATGATGGCCTCGGCCCGGCGCCGGTTCCTCATCCTCGACCACACCAAGTTCGCGCGCCGCGCGCTGTATTCGTTCGCCGCGCTCACCGAGTTCGACACGGTGTTTACCGACGACGGCGTCGATGAGAATATGCGCCGCGCCCTGACCGAAACGGGCGTCCCGTTAGAGGTAGTCAGCGCCGCGAAGGCGTCCTAGGCTCGCACACCAGGGGCGTGGCGACGCCGCGTCCGGGCCAGCATTGGTCACACAAACTATGGTGGATCTATCACTGAACGTGATACTTTCATCACAATCCGTGTGAAGAAGCATCGTCGCCGATGCGGAAGGGAACGCCATGGGTCTGCGAGTCGTCGTCGCCGCCGACATTGCCGGGTACGACTACAAGGAAGCCATCAAGAAAGATCTCGAGGCCGACGAGCGCGTCGACGAGGTCATCGACGTCGGGGTCGGCGCGAAGGAAGACATCGACTACCCGCACGTCAGCGTCAAGGGCGCCACGATCATCGCGGCGGGGGACGCCGATCGCGGGGTCTTCATCTGCGGCACCGGCATGGGCATGGCCATCGCGGCGAACAAGGTGAAGGGCATCCGGGCGTCCACGGCGCACGACAGCTTCTCCGCCGAGC
>CALMAD010000323.1 GCA_937859105.1 uncultured Propionibacteriaceae bacterium | reverse complement strand
GTCGAGGTGGGGTTGTCGACGCGAGACCCAGCACCGCCGACGGGCCACACTTGACCCTCCCGTTGCCGGAGGCCCCACGGTGGACGTAGCGCAGCCCACCCGGGCGGCACCCCCGAGAGGAGACGACCCATGATGACCATCGGCGAGTTCGCGTTGCACAGCGGCCTCAGCGTGAAGGCCCTCCGCTTCTACGACGAACGCGCGCTGCTGCCGGCCGCGCACATCGACCCGCAGTCCGGCTACCGGCACTACCGCACCGACCAACTGCGGGACGCCGTGACGATCCGCGTCCTGCGTGCGGCGGGGATGCCCCTGGACCTGGTCGGCCAGGCGCTCGCCGAGCCCGACCGGCTCGACGCGCTCCTCGACGAGCATCGCCGCGCCCTCGCGGCCCGGCGCGACCTCGAGGACCGCGGCCTCGCGCTCACCGCCCGCCTGGGCGACTGGCAGCACGGCGCCGACGTGGCCGTCCGCGACGCCGAGCCCGTCTACTGGGCGGGCGCCCGCCGGCCGCTCGACGTCTCGGACGACGTCACGGACGACGCCGACGACTGGGGCAACACCACGCTCGAGTCGCTCGGCCAGGCGCTCTTCGCCGCGGGGCACCGGCCCCTCCCCCTCTGGTGGACGACGATGCGTCAGGGTCTCTCCCCGGCGCAGGTCGACGTGCTGATGTGCTTCGCGACCGCTGAGCCCGTGGGCGCCGAGGTCGCGCTTCCCTGCGAGCAGATCGAGACCGGACGCCTGCCGCGGCGGCGCGAGGCCTGGGTCCGCCGGACGTTCGCACAACTCGAGGGCGACCTCCTCGACGACACCCCCGGCGGCCGGCTGCCCGACCCGGCGGTCATCGCACTCCTCGCCTACGCCGAGGGCGCAGGCCAGGACGACCCGTGGGAGCTCCGCCAGATCGGCGTCCCGGACGCCTCCGGCCAGCCCGTCGGAATGGACCCCGCCTTCACCCTCCCGGACGCCTGACCCGAGCCGCCGGCCGCGTTCCCCGTGCCAGCAGCCCGGTCATCGGCGCGGTCCACAGGTCGTGGCCGGCGGCGCCCCACCCCTCCAGCAGGGCGTTCGCCGCGAGGAACCCCGTGGTCGCGGCCCGTTCCATGAGCGCCACCGGGTAGTCGCACCGGACCCAATCGCCCGCGAGCATCAGCTGCGGCGAGGGCGTCCGGACGCCCGCCCGGGCGGCCCACGGGTCGGTGCCGCTCAGCGGGCAGTCGTCCCGGACGAGCACCTCCCGCGCGATCACCCCCGCGGACGTCGTCTCCGGATAGACGGCGTGCAACTGCTCCTCCAGCTCCCGCACCACCGTCTCGGACGCCGCGGCGTCCCCCAGGACGCCCGGGTCGCACGCGTACGCGTGCAGCTCGACGACCGACCCGCGCTGCCCGGACGCCCACGCCGAGGCGCCCGCCTCGAACCGCTCCAACACGGAGACGTTGTCCAGGCGTCCGTAGCCCGACGTCCCGAGGAACGCGGGCCGGTCCGGCGCCACGAGGCGGTCCAGCCACAGCCGGACCACCACGAACGGCGGCGCGTTCCGGGCGGCGGCCACGGCGTCCTGCCAGGCGGAGAAGCCGGGCGCCTCCACGGCGTCCAGGCCGGCGACGATCCCGCGCGCGGCGCGCGGGTCGGCGGCGAGCACGACGGCGTCCACGGGCTCGACGGAGCCGTCCACGCTGATCGAGGCGCGCTCGCCGCCCAGCGCGACGCCGTCCACCCTCGCACCGGTGACGATCTCGACGCCGAGGCGTCCGAGGTAGTCGCCCAGCGGCGCCCACAACGCGGAGTCGTAGTCGTCGCGGGGCACGTCGAACAGCAGCCCCTCGGCCGAGCCGATGAAGTAGGAGTGGAACATCGCGACCATCTCCCCGGCGCCGAACTCGCACGGATCGGCGAAGAAGGAGCGCGCGAACACCTCCAGGGCCAGGTCGCGCGCGCCCGCGGGGAAGCGCAGCCGATCGAGGAACGCGGCCGCCGACTCCCCGTCGTAGCGGGAGTACGTCTCGGGGAAGCGGACCCGCATCAGTTCCAGCGCGGCGGGCACGTTTACCCTGGCCAGCGCCGCCGGCGTGAACGCGGGATTGCGCTGCACGAACCGGAGCACCGACCACGGGGGCGTCCGGGGGAGGCCGGCGAACGAGTCGCGCGGACCGTCCGGACGCTGCAGCGGGTAATCCGCGACGGGCGTCAGCATGCGCAGCTCCGGATCGACGCGCCGCAGCAGCGCCCGCAGGTTGTAGTACTGCCGAAAGAACGCGTGGAACCCGCGGCTCATCGTCCGGCCGTCGGGCAGCGGCCACGCGGCGACCCGGCCGCCGAGGCGTCCGGTGGACTCCACGAGCGTCACCGCGACCCCACGCTCCGCGAGCGCGGTCGCGGCCGCCAGGCCCGCGATGCCGCCGCCGACGACGGCGACGCGTCGTCCGCGGGCGTCCGCCGCTCCGGGACGCCCCCGGTGCCGGACCGCGCGCCGGTCCCTCCCCGGCCGGTTCTCGCTCATCCCGCCGCTCATGACGCCACCCCGCTCCGCCGCTGCTCACGACGTCGGCCCTCGTCGCAGCCCTGTTCTTCGGTGCGCTCGCCCGGCCCACCCGGACGCCGGCCCAGCCGCACCCACACCAGCATCGTCAGCGTGACCATGGCCCAGCCGAAGCCGAAGTCTTCGACGGGGATGTCCCACGGGATCCGGACGCCCGACGTCTGCGCCGGGTTGTAGAGCACGATCGGGTCGCTCAGCTTGGTGAGCCACCCGTCGAC